>WYBG01000332.1 GCA_011526015.1 Deltaproteobacteria bacterium
CCGGTGAACGGCGACGCCGCCGCGCTGCGGGAGGTGATCCTGAACCTCATTACCAACGCCACGGAGGCGATGCCCCGGGGCGGCAAGCTGGCCATTCAAACCACCTTGAAGGACGATACCGTCATTATCTTCATCAGCGATACCGGGGTGGGCATCCCGCCGGAAATTTGCGACAAAATATTCGAACCGTTTTACACCACCAAAGGAAAACAGGGCAACGGGCTGGGGTTGAGCATCGCCGCGGACATAGTAAAGAAGCACAACGGCAAAATTTACGTGGATTCCATCCCCTACAAGGGGTCTATTTTTATGATCGAGTTACCCACCGCCGGGGATGCGCTGCTGCCCAAACCGGCCCATCCGCAGTTTCTCCAACCGCTCTCCCTGCGGGTGCTGTTAGTGGAAAATAAAGGAATCGTACTGGAAACCCTGGCGGAAATGCTGGAAGACGAAGGCTGCCAGGTCATTACCGCTGCCAACGCCCACGAGGCGCTGCTGAAGTTCCAGCGTTTTCGCTGCGACGTGGTCTTTGCGGACCTGGGCATGCCCGGCATCAACGGGGTGGAGCTGGCCCGCCGACTCAAGAAATTGAACAACGCCGTGCCGGTGTTCATCGTGACCGGCTGGAACAAATTGGACGATTCCCTCCTGCAGGCCAACGGGGTCATCGACGGAATCATCAAAAAGCCCTTTACCATGGAGCGGGTGCGCCACGAAATGCTGCGGGTGGTAACCAAATACCGCCATTTCCAGAAAAATGGGGCCAAGGCGTAGGGTAGCGTTAGAGTGTTTGGGTGTTTGGGTGTTATGGTGTTCGCGTGTTTTAGTATGGCGCGTTGAAATCTCTTGAGAAAAAAGAGAAAATTTCATATAGAAAAAACAGCCGATAGAAGTTAAAATAATTGAAATCTCAAATTCTCAGACGAATCGAAAAACTATCAAGGATGCAACATGACAACGATTTCGTACACTGAGTTGCGCGATAATATCGAGGCAATCTTAAAGAAATTATCCGAGAGCGATGAGCCTATAAAGATAACCCGGAAAGGAAACGCGTCATTTGTGCTGATGTCGCTCAAAGATTATGAATCCCTCAACGAAACGCTGCATTTGTTGCGCAACCCTCAAAATGCAGAACGGCTTCGCCGGGCAGAAGAAGATTTTCAGGCCGGGAAGCGGAACTACCGGGAACGCGAGCTGATCGAGGAATGAAAGTTGCTTTTCACGATAACGCCTGGGAGGATTATCTTTACTGGCAGCAAAACGATAAGAAAATTCTGAAACGTATCAATACGCTCATCAAAGATATTCAACGCCATCCATTTGAAGGCATCGGAAAACCTGAACCGTTGAAACATGAACTATCCGGCAGATGGTCACGCCGGATCGATGATAAACACCGCCTTGTATATCGGGTGGAAGGCGATATCATTTATATCCAACAGTGCCGGTCGCACTATTGAGCGCCTGACCGAACGTCAGCCTGTGAAAAAGCTCATACGCAATCTTTTCTTAACTTCCGTTACCCTCCCAAATACTTTTCAATATTAATTACCCCCGTCCCCTGCTTATATTCCCCCGGTTTTATTTGAATTCTCCGTAGAGGGGCGGCGGTACCCGCTCCCCGGGAATCGAATGATTCGGTGAGCAAACGATTGGGGAATTGTTGGAATAACAAACCCGGTCAGTCACTCAATCACAATAACACAATAACACATGAACACTGTAATACTACTATCGGAGGCGCTATGAAAGCGGAAATTTTGAGCGAACTGATTGCGAAAAACGGCAGCAAAATCATCTTTTTGATCATGGACGGGCTGGGAGGGATGCCCCTGCCCGGGGGCGATAAAACCGAGCTGGAAACCGCCCGCACCCCCAACTTCGACCGCTTCGCCGCGGAGGGCATTTCCGGGTTGCTGGACCCGGTCTCCCCCGGCATCACTCCCGGCAGCGGGCCGGGACACCTGGCCCTGTTCGGCTACGATCCCCTGGAATACCTCATTGGCCGGGGAGTGCTCTCCGCCCTGGGAGTGGATTTCGAGCTGACCGGGCGCGACGTGGCCGCCCGCCTGAATTTCTGCACCTTAGACAAGAAAGGGCTGGTTTCCGACCGCCGCGCCGGGCGGATTGCCACGGAAGTGAATGAAAAACTGTGCAAGAAGATTCGCGATAAGGTGCGGCTCAGCGACGGAATAGAGTATTATCTGATTACCGAATCCGAGCACCGGGCGGTGCTGGTGCTGCGGGGAGAGGGGCTGGGCGGCGAGGTCAACGACACCGATCCGCAGCAGACCGGCCTGCCTCCCCGGGAACCAAAAGGAACCGATAAAGCGTCCCAGCGTACCGTCAAATACCTGAAGGAGTTTTTGAGCCAGGCGCAGGAAGTGCTGAAAAACGACCATCCCGCCAACATGCTCCTGGCGCGCGGGTTTGCCAAATTCGATCCCCTGCCCACCATGGAGCAGCGCTACGGCCTGAGGTCCGCAGCAATTGCCCAGTACCCCATGTACCGGGGGCTGGCGCGGCTGGTGGGAATGCGGGTGCTTCCCAAACCGCACGATTACGAAGCGATGTGGGAGCAGCTTAACGATTATTATGATGATTACGACTTCTTCTTCATCCACTTCAAAAAGACCGACAGCGCCGGGGAAGACGGCAATTTTATGGCCAAAGTGAAGGTGATCGAGCAGATCGACGCCTGGGCGGGACAAATCCGCAAGCTGAACCCGGAAGTGTTAGTGGTTACCGGCGACCATTCCACTCCCTCGTTCCTGAAGAACCATAGCTGGCACCCGGTGCCGGCGCTGTTGTGGTCGCCCAATTGCCGCCCGGACGAAGTTACCCAATTCGGGGAGCGCTACTGCGCCCGGGGCTACCTCGGGAGGATGGAGACGAAACATTTGATCATGCTGGCCCTGGCCAACGCGCTGCGCTTGAAGAAGTTCGGGGCGTAATGGGAACCACGAATTTCACGAATTGAACAGATTTCAGGGATACTGAACAATCGCGGGAAAATGGTTGGTTTTACTCCTGGCAGAGTTTATTTTATATCGGATTTAGCATAGCCCCGGCGGCAGTAACCGGAAAAACCATTGAAAAAGTAATGATGAGGTAGCACTATGGCATTGTACGATCTTTTAATGGATATACACGCGCTGGAGGAAGAACTTTTAAACTTTGAACGCAAATATGGGGTTCGTTCGGACATCTTTTATGCTGCGTATATAAGCGGTGAGGAGCCCGAAGATGATCGATGGACATTGGATTTTGGTGAATGGGCAAGCGTTTATCGTACCTGGTTAACCCGCCAGGCTGAGTACCGAAATGAAATTCAGAGGATTCAAGGGCAAAAAAACTCTTTGGCAGGATTAGTAAATGTCGTCTCAGAGTAACCCGCTGCGCACACCGGAAGATTACGAATTATTTCTTTACGCCCTGGCTGACCAATTCTCTTCTATCCGTCGTTCCACCGTGGTATTTATCCGGATTGGAGCGGCTTTGGCCCGCAGCAGCGGGGAATTGCATTTTGATCGGGACATCCGATTAGTGATCCGTGAGCGTCTTGTATATAATCGTTTACCGATGAGGATCGATTGGTATGGATATGAAGTATGGCAAGGAGAAAACAAATTGTATTGGTATGATTCCCAACCCCATCCTGACGATTTACTTCTCGCCAGCACTCATCCCCATCACAAACACATTCATCCAAATATCAAGCACCATCGAATTCCGGCCCCGGAAATGAGCTTTACAAAACCCAACCTGACTGTGTTGATTAAGGAAATCGCAGAACTGGTTCATAAGCTGGATAAGAAAAATCGACCCAAGGGAAAAAAGAAGAGCGGAGCATGAATGAGAAAATGGCGCGCCGCCGTTGCCCTCTTCTCCGGCTTCCGGGGTGTGTTAATAACTTCAAGACGCCTCCCGGCCCACGGTAACGTGCCGGAAAGTGTTCTTGCCCGCTTTTTTCGCCTCGTACATCAACGCGTCAGCTTTGGTGATCATCTCTTCCAGAGAATGATCCAGGTTTTCGTAGGTTGCCGCGCCGATGCTGAAGGTTACCGGCCAGGAGCCTGCCTTCATGCGCCTGGAGAGATGATCGATCAGGCGATGGACCACGTCCCGAACCCGCTCCGCTTCCAACTCCGGGAACATGACCACGAATTCGTCCCCGCCCAGCCGGGCGGCGATGTCGAGGGAACGAACGTTTTCCGTGATGGTTTGGGCAATCTCCTTCAGGAGCGCGTCCCCGGCCTGGTGACCCCGGGTATCGTTCACGGTTTTGAAATTATCCACGTCCAGGTACGAGATGGTCAGGGGCTTTTGATGCCGCCGGCACCAGTCCTGCTCGATTTTGGTGAGCTCCAGGAAGAAGCGCCGGTTGGCCAGCCCGGTCAGGGGATCGATGCGGGAGAGTTGGCGTTCCCGCTCGTAGGAACTTTTCAGCTTCAATAGCAGCGACATGGAGACTAAAAAAAGCAGGAATTCGGCGGCGGCGCTCATGTAAATCCCCCGGGGATTGGCGGAGGCGTGCCCGGCCAGGATGTCCACTTCCGCCCAGAGCAATATTCCGATGACGGTGAGGGAAATGCCCGCAAATTTTCCCCCGATCCAGGTGAATACCAGGATGGGCAGCAGGTAAAACACCGAAAAGCCGAATTCAAAGCCGGTCTTGTAATCGATGGCCGCCACCACTATGAGGATGAGCGTGCCGGACAAAATCAGTTGAAGATTCGATTCCCTTCGGAAAAATACCATCGCTGCGTTTCCCTCTCACTAATGGGCAAATTTGGGCCAGAGAGCGTAGAGCGTGGAGCGAAAAGCGAAAACACATTTTGCGCTCTACTCTCTACTGCAATGAATACTAAGTTTTCGACACCTTTGTCATGCCCGCCCCGGATAGCCGGGGTTATCGGGCATCCATACGCCTGAAACTCATAGATTCCCGATAGAAACGTTCGGGAATGACAAATAAAAAAGGGGTTAACAACTTAGTATTTAAACCACTACGCTCCATGCTCTCCGCTCCTCGCGCTGATCACTTCTCCGCTTCGCGTAACCCCGGCGCTTCCCCTGGCCCGCTGGCCAGGGTATGTTTTTCCATATCATAGCGGTTCCGCAGCTCGTCGATGTGAGTGCCTTTCCACATGGGCAGGTTGAGAAAATAGGCCGCCCGCCCCAACATGTGCGAAGCGATGGGCGCGGTCAGGTAGATAAACGCGATCACCAACAGCGATTCGAAGATAATCCAGGGGTCGGCGAAGTGCAGCGCAATCGCCAGGAGCATCAACAACGCTCCAAAAGAAGTGGCTTTGGCGGCGGCGTGGGAACGGGTGAAAAAATCCGGCAGGCGCACAATTCCCAGCGCCCCGATGAACATGAAGAGCGCGCCGAAGATCAGCAGCGCCGCGCTAATCCATTCCGTCATTCGGACATCCTCCTCTCGATATATTTTGCGAACGCCACCGTTCCCAGGAAAGCAATGAGCGCCAGGATGACCGCGGCGTTCAGGAAAACCGGCTGGCCGGTCAGGATGGCGTAGGCGACGATCATCCCCAGCGCCAGGGTGGCGATCAGGTCCAGTGCGATGACCCGGTCCGGCAGGTTGGGACCGCGCACCAGGCGGTAGAGCGCCAGGAACATGGCCGCCATGAGGATTAACAGCGCAACCCGCGCCGCGTGGTGGATCAACGTGAGTTCAACAGGCATTTTTCAGGAACCCTCTTCTAAGTAGGCAGTGGGCAAGTAGGCAGTAAGCAATGCGTACAATACCTCAATTCGTGCAATTCGTGGTTCAAAGCCAACATTTGGTGGTTCAAAACACCTCCAGTATTTTTTTCTCGAATCCCGCTTTGATCTCCCGCCGGAGCTGCTCCGCATCCTCCACATACATGGCATGGATATACAAAACCTTGCGATCATCGGAAACATCTAAGCAGAGGGTTCCCGGGGTCATGGAGACCAGGTTTGTCAGAAAAAGGAGCTGCGGGTCGGTGAGATTTTCCAGGGGAACGGCGATCACCCCCGGCTTCATGCGGTGGCGGGGAGTCAAAATATCCGCGGCAATCCGGATGTTGGAGAGCAGCACTTCCTTCAAATAGAAGAACAAAAACCCGATCAGTTGCAAGATTTTGCGAAATACCCGGCTCATGGATTTCCTCCTAACACCGCTCGAATATATTCTTCGGGATGAATCAGTTGCTCCGCGGCCCGGGTCGCCAGGGCGAAGAACGGTTCACTGGCCACCCCGATCAGCACGGTAATGGCTGCCAGCAAGATGATCGGCAACAACAACCGGAAAGACCCCCCGGTTACGGTTGCCGCAGCGGGGTTATCGAGCGCCGGGCCGACCGGCGGCGCTTTCCAAAACGCTTCGTTCCAGATTTTGGTCATGGAGAACAGGGTTAAGATACCGACCACCAGCGCCGTCAGAACAATCAGGTAGCTGTCAATCTTCAACCCGGCGATGATCAATGTCAGTTTGGCGAAGAAGCCGGAGAGCGGGGGAATCCCGGCCAGGGAAAAGGCCGGAATGGCAAACAGCAGCGCCAGCAGGGGGTGAGTTTTATAAAGCCCGCCGATCTTTTTCAGATCGTCGCTACCTTTCAAAGTCTGCACCACCCCGCCGATCAAAAAGAGATTGGTTTTTACGATAATGTGGTGGATCAGGTAAAAAATCGAGCCGGCCAGCGCCAGGGGGGTCATCAAGCCCAATCCCATCAGCATGTAACCGATCTGGCTGATAATGTGGAAGGATAAAATTCGCCGGATTTCGTTCTGCGCAGCCGCTCCCAAAACCCCGGTGACCATGGTCAGCCCAGCCAGCGCCAGAATCAAAGTATGGGTAAACTGCACGTCCTGCACAAAGAAAAGGGTGAAACAGCGAATCAGGGCATACACGCCCACTTTGGTGAGCAGCCCGGCAAACACTGCGGATACTGCAACCGGCGGGGTATGGTAGGAAGCGGGCAGCCAGAAAAAAAACGGAAATGCCCCCGCTTTGATTCCGAAGGCGATCAAAAACAGCATCGAGGTGCTGTTAACCAGATCGGACTGCGGTTCCAGGCGCAGTTTCTGGGCCAGGTCGGCCATGTTGAGGGTGCCGGTTTTGCCGTAGAGAATCCCGATGCCGGCCAGGAACAGCGCCGAGGAGACCAGGTTCAGGGTGACGTATTTGACCGCGCCCTCCATTTGACCGCGCTCCCCGCCCAGCGCCATCAATACGAAGGAGGCGATCAGCAGCACCTCGAACCAGACGTAGAGGTTGAAAATATCCCCGGTCAGGAAGGCCCCGCAGACTCCCATCAGCAGCACCTGGAAGAGGGGAAAGTAGCCGAAGGATTGCCGCCGCTCGTCGATGCTCCCCAGGGAGTAGAGCAGCACCGCAAAGCCGGTCAGGGCGGCCAGCGCCACCATGATTGCGCCGAACAGGTCGGCTACTAAGGTAATTCCGAAGGGGGCCGGCCAGCTTCCCATCTGCGCGCTTTGGATGCCGCCCCGCCAGACGCGCGTCAGCAGCGCCAGCGCGGCGGCAAGTAAACCGGCGCTTCCCAGGACTCCCAGCGCACGTTGAACTTTCAGAGAGCGCCAGGCCAATGCCGAGAGAATCGCGGTAAGCAGCGGAATAGTGATAGGCAGAATGAGGAGCAGGCTCACCGGTCGGTTCCTCGCATATCATCCAGGTCGTCGGTTCCCACGGTTTTGTAGGCGCGTTTTACCAGCACTAAGGTAAAGGCCACCACGCCAAAGCTGATCACAATCGCGGTGAGGATGAGCGCCTGGGGAAGGGGATCGGCGTAGGGCGCGGCCAGGGCGAGAGCGCCCTCCGCGACGATAGGCGGCGTAGCCCGGGTCAGCCCCCCGGCGGTAAAAATCAACAGGTTGGTGGCGTGGCCGAGCAAAATCAACCCGATAACCAGCTTAACGATGCTGCGGCGCAGCAGAGAATAAATTGCCGCCGCGTATAACCCGCCGATCACAATTGCCAGAAGTAACTCCATTACGGTCTCTCTTTCCGGAAATTACCGGATGGGTACATTGTTATACCGCGTAAGGTCATAAATTGTGTTTTTAAATTTTTCGGGTATATGGGTATAAGGTATAGGGAAAACAATGCCTTATACCCTATACCTTATATCCTCAAAAATCACAGTTTATGCCCTTATACA
>WYBG01000333.1 GCA_011526015.1 Deltaproteobacteria bacterium
TTCACCGCATTTATTCCTTCAAAGAGATCATCGCCCGCAGCAAAGCCATGGAGCCGGTGTTAGAGCTGATGGGAAAAGTGCTGAACAATACCGCGGTGGTTTTGATCACCGGGGAGACCGGCACCGGCAAGGAACTGGTCGCCCGGGCCATTCACCACAACGGCCGGCGCGGCATACAGCCCTTTGTGGCCATCAACTGCGGCGCCATCCCGGAAAATTTGTTAGAAAGCGAGCTGTTCGGCTACAAAAAAGGCGCTTTCACCGGCGCGGCGGCGGATAAGAAAGGGCTGATCGAAGCCGCTGACCGCGGCACCCTGTTTTTGGATGAAATTGCGGAACTCCCCCTCGCTTTGCAGGTCAAAATCCTCCGGTTTTTGCAGGAACGGGAAGTATTGCGATTAGGCGGGAGCCAGCCCACCCCGGTGGACGTGCGCATTATCGCCGCCAGCAATCGCAATCTAACTGATGAAGTGGAAAAGGGCCGTTTTCGCAAAGACCTTTATTACCGCCTGAACGTCATCGAAATCCGCCTCCCCCCGCTGCGCGAGCGTAAGAAAGACATTCCCCTGCTGGCGCAGCACTTTTTGAAAAAATTTGCCCGAAACCTGGAAAAGAATATTACCGGCTTTCAGCCGGAATCCCTGGAAAAGCTGCTTGATTATCACTGGCCGGGAAACGTGCGGGAACTGGAAAATGCCCTGGAAAGAGCGGTAGTGCTGGCCTCGCAGAATTTAATCTCTTCCGATGACATTGGTTTGAGCCAGGTAAGCGCCGCTGGAGGCATCGAAGCGGGAACGACCCTGGAGCAAGTTTCGCGGGCGTTGCTGGAGAAGACCCTGCGCTCCTGCGAGGGCAATAAAACTCGCGTCGCGGAAGCCATGGGCGTCTCCCTGCGCTGGGTGCACTATAAAATGAAAGAGTGGGGCATTGAGTGACAGGGGGCAGGAGCAGGAGCAGTTGGCAGGAGCAGCCGGAGTGCAAAACTTCAGTTTTGCAGGGGCCGGCACAAAAACTTTTGCCTACTGCCACCGCCACTGCCTACTAAATCAAGGATAATCCATGAGGACAAACCATCCGGAAATCCCCTTCCGGCAGGCGGATGATTTTGAATTGCGGGAATTGATCTACGAAGGACCGCATACCCTGGTTTTTCGCGGCTGCCAGAGCAGCTTGCAGCGTCCCGTGATTGTAAAACTGCTGAAGCCGCACGTCAGGGATCGCAGGGAGTGGATGGAACGCTTCCGCCGGGAAGCCCGGGTGTGCGCGAAGTTAAAACACCCGCACATTGTCGATGTGTATGCCCTGGGAGAAAAGGAGGATTATCATTACATCGCCATCGAATACATCGCCGGGCTGAGCTTGAAAGACCTGTTGCAAAAAGCCGCGCCGCTGCCCCCGGGCGTGGCCCTTTCCATTACCGATCAAATGTTGCAGGCGCTCGCTTATGTGCACCAACACCACGTCATCCACCGCGACGTAAAACCGGGAAATATTTTGCTCAACTCCGCGGGACTGGCCAAGTTAAGCGATTTCGGCCTGGCGCAGATCGAGGCGGAGCCTACCGTAACCCAGCAAGGCTCGCTCATCGGCACCCCGGCGTATATGGCCCCGGAACAAATTTCCGGGGAGCCCCTGGACGGCCGCACCGACCTGTTTTCCCTCGGGGCAGTTTTATACGAAATGCTCTCCGGCCGGCAGGCATTTGGCGGCGAGAACTATTCCACCTGCCTTTACAAAATCATGAATGAGCAGCCGCCCGCGCTCGGAGAGCTAAATCACGCTATTGCCGAAAACCTTTCCGGGTACGTGGAAACATTTCTCCGCAAAGCGCCCGGGGAGCGCTGGCCGGACGCGCAGGCTGCCCGCGCCCGGTTGCCCCGGGAGGCGCAGCTCGATGCCGCTGCCGGGGGCGTGGCCGAATTTATCCGGCCATTTTTACCGGAATCGAATGCTCCCGAGCCTTCGGCGGTTTTTGTTGAGGAAATTCGCTCCCCGGCAAAGCCCGCCGCGCCTCAACAACGCCGTTCCATTTCCCGGCGCCGGGTATTATGGGGCGGTTTGGCGGCGTTGCTGTTAGGGATCAGCGCCATCCTCGCCGCGCTGGCTATTTCCGGGGAATTTGCATCCCGCCCGCAGCGCCTTCACAACGCTATCCCGCCGGCGGCAGATTCTTCCGCCGGCGATTCGCTGGTGGCCGCCAATCACTCCCCGGGCGCTCCCGGCATTTCCGGAGCTATCGGAAAGGAGAATCAATCCGCACCTCGAGAAGAAGAGGTTCCCAACCCGGCCCCTCGCCGGGAAGTGAGCGAGCCGCACGTTGCCGGCAGCCTCCCGGGGAGAGAAGCGGTTCTTCAATCCCCGGATTCGGCAGCAGCGGCTCTTCCCGCTGCAACAACATCATCCGCCAGGCTGAATATCGAAGTAGAACCCTGGGCGAAAATCGTTCTCGATGGACAGGAAGCGGATTCCCATGTAACCCGGCGGAATTTTCCGCTAAGCCCCGGAAAACATACCGTCGCCTTCTTGCATCCCGGTTTTTCTCCCCAGGTCATGCAGGTTGATCTCTCGGCGGGGGAAGAAAAAAGCCTGCGCTGGTCATTTTTAACCGATGCGGGATTTTTATGGGTGGAAGCGCGCCCCTGGGCGGAAGTGTTCATCGACAATAAATTTCGCGATACTACCCCGCTGAATCAGCCCCTGGTGTTATCGAGCGGGGAGCATCTCCTGGAATTGAAACATCCCCGGCTGGCGGCTCACCGGGGAATTATTACCATTCGCGCCGGGGACACGCTGCGGGTGCAGGCGGTATTGAATCAGCCTTGATTTGGTATGATTATTGTCTTTTCCTGACGAACGGTAATGTGAGATAGAATCATGCAAATTTTGCATTGGGTATCCATCCTGCCTGATTTCTATCAGGCGGTCTCCCGGCGGGCCGGCATTTCCTGGAAGGGAATCTGGGTCGCCTGGTTCATTTTAATCGGGGGGCTTAACGGGCAGGGGCCGCAGCAGTGGCAATTCAAAGCTCCCCTCCCGGCCCCGCGCCAGGGAATGGCAGCGGCAGCGCTGGAGAACAAAATTTATGTAATGGGCGGATCGCAGTTCGAACATAGCACCTTGAATATTGTGCAGGCCTATGATACCGACCAGGATGCCTGGCAAACCAATATAGCCCCTTTGAACGAAGCTCGCATCAATGCTGCGGCGGCGGTTTTCGGCGGCAAAATTTATGTGTTTGGGGGGCGAGATCATAACCAGTTGGTTCCCCAGGTGGAAGTTTATGACCCGCTGAGCAACCAGTGGTCGGTGGTCAGCCAGCTTCCCACTCCCCGGGAAGGACTTTCGGCAGTAGTGGTAGATACAACTATCTGGGTGATCGGCGGGGCCGGTTTCCAGACCAATTATAACATTGTGGAAATATATGATCCCGCGGCCAATAGCTGGAGCGCCCTTCCCCATACCCTTACCGTGCCCCGGGTGGCCGCGGTTGCTGCGAATATAAACGGTGAGGTGTACGTCTTCGGGGGATTTTACTTCGGGCCGCTAAATTCTTATGAAAAATATGTTCTTGACCTGGGCTGGGTCGGGGCAGGCAATATGCTCTATGCCTGCGGATCGGCGGCCGGCGCAGCCGCGGGGGGAGAAATCTGGATCGTTGGCGGGGAAAACCAACTCGGAACCCTAGATGAAGTGCAACATGCGGACGTTACCGGGGCAGGAAATTGGGGCAATGGTCCACCGATGCACGTGCGGCGAAAAAATTTAGCGGTAGCGCTGGTAGCCAACCGGTTGTTCGCCATCGGGGGAAGAACCGGGCAGCACGGGGGCGGAGGGGTTAGCGCGGCGGTGGAGGCGCTGGACCTGCTGACCGGCATCGGCGGCCTCCCGGAGCCGGCGCTAAGCGACAATTTTTACCTTTCGCCGAATTATCCCAATCCCTTCAACGGCAGCACCAATTTCGAAA
>WYBG01000334.1 GCA_011526015.1 Deltaproteobacteria bacterium
GCCGATACTCATAATGATAGAGAAAGCAGTTTAACACTTACTGCGAACCTTTTACCTTCCGACACCGCCTGGCTGTTTCCGGAATACGATTTTGAAATGATGGATTTGGAGCAGCACCAGGGAGTGATTATTGAACGAATCCTCGAGCGCGGAACCTGGGAACAGCTTCGCTGGCTGTTTGCTGCTTATGGTGAATACCGCGTGGCTAAATGGGTAAGAGAACATGGATTTCGTTTATTATCGAAAAGATCCTTTGCGTTGTGGCGATTGGCATTGGGTATAACTGATTATAGAGCGCCGCAGTGGGCGAAAGAGGCGAAAGAGACCGGGGCATGGTAAGATTCTATGAAAACGCTGTTACGAAATCCTGCCGTAATACGTTGAAGCATTTGCGAGGCTATGATTTTGTAAAGGATTTTTACTTGGCGGGTGGAACGGCGTTAGCCTTGCAGATTGGACATCGTATATCTACCGATCTTGATTTTTTCAGCACAACCCTGTTACTTCCAACCACAGAACGCGAAGTGATTCGCCAAACGCTTAGTAAAAGCGGTCAATTTGAAATTATTTCAGAACAGGATGGGATGTTATACGCGAAATTCCTGGACACAGATGTGAGCTTTATTCATCAGCATCATGCTCTTCTTGAGCCGCCAATTGATTATCATGGAATTCAGCTTGCTTCGCCTACCGATATTGGATTAATGAAATTGGCAGCTGTTAACTCCCGTGGAAGCCGACGTGATTTTGTTGACCTTTATTGTCTGCGGGAAATAGTGACGCTGGAAAAATTGCTGGAACTATCCGCCGTCAAATTTTCTGACCGTCCCAGTTTTCAGGCTATTGCGATACGTGCCCTGGCCTACTTCGATGACGCGGAGCAACAACCCATGCCCAGGATGTTAAGCAAAGTGGTATGGTCTGATGTTCGTGGGTATTGTGAAGCGGCGGCTCGCTGGTTAGCGCGACGGTTGAGCGGGTTGGGAAAGTAGAGCTGATTTCCTTCTTCGGAATCAGGAAGAGCGCGGCAATCGCCAAAATTAGAAGAATGAGCGCCGCTAAGGCCGCCCGCCGTAGGTGTTCCCCCTTCAGCTTTATTGCCAGGAGAATGCCAATAGCCAGCGCAATGCCTGCGCCGGAGGCCAGGTACCCCAGCAGGATTGCCGGGCCGGCCAGACCGCTGCCGGCGGGAATGCTGAGCTTCCCCACCGCCCCGCCGCTGAAGAAACCGGCGGCGCTCAACATGAGCACAAACAGAACTTGCCACTTTCGCGTGGATGGCGCCATATCGACCCCCGGAAGGTTTTTGGGGTGTTCATACGATTTCTACCGTGTTATTCCGCGATTAAATAGCCTATCCCCGAATCTTTTGCTGATAGCTGATCGCTGAAAGCTCAACGCCGCTTTTCTATGGGCTTATTCCGCCAGAACACCGTTTCAACAGTGGTATTTCCCCCGCTGAAAAGGGTTTTTTCCAGCACGTTTCTCTTTTCGGCCAGGTTTTGAATAATCAGCCGGGTGGAGTCGGAAACGGTGTGAAAATAGGCCAGGAAGCGGCCGTCGGGAGAGGGCGCGAACGCCGCGGCCAGCGGTAAAGCGCCGGTAACCGCTTCGATCTGGGTTGCATTCAGGCTGGATTTATAAATGATGTGAGAATTGTTGTCCTGGTATAGGACCGTGGTTTCATCCAAAAAGCGCGGCGAGCCGTTGAAAGTGGTCAACACCGCGGCCTGGAAGGCGAGGTCGAATACTTTTCCTTCTGCCACGGCCAGGAACCCACCCGCGGGGGAGAAATCCAGCGGCGTTTGCGGCTGGCTGTGCAGCCGGGTATTCGCCCCGTTCAACCCGTAGCGGATATACAAACCATCGTTCTGCCGCCAGGCCAGGGGAAATCCCTGGCGGGAAAAGCAGGGAGCGGCGGCGTTTACCTGGGGATCATTGGTAAAATTGGTGAATGCGCCGCCCGGCATGCTCAGCAGCGCGACGACGGAGCCGCTATCCTGCCGGGCCGTGAACGCTGCCAGGTTACCGGTCTGATCGAGGGTAATTTCTTCCCCCGGGCGATCCGGCGGGGTAAAAAAAGCCCGGTTCCCGGTGGGCAGATCTATAACCCCGATCAGCGAATCCCCGGAAATGTATGCCATAACCCCGCCGTCATACGAAACGCTGAAATATCCGGGAGTCTGACCTTCATCCGCCAGCATTTGCAAGCGGTCGGCAGGAATATCGTACTGGTAAATCCGGGTGGGATTGGCGCTCGAAAAATATAACAACCCCGGCGGCCGTGGGGTAGCGCCGTTGCCATTTCCCCCGGAATCGGTGGAATTTTTGGAACAGCCCCAGCAGAGTAATTCTGCCAGAACGGCTGTCAATATTAGGCTAAACTTGAATGATTTCATATCACATTGGCGCTTTATGAAAAGTTCAATTACAACAGCTTCTCCAGCGCCCGTTTTTCCGGCAGCGGCAGGCGGTTCAGGCGTCTTTTCAGCACCGGGATGGAAAATTCGCTGATCACCCGGTCTTCCGGTGGAAAATCCCAGAGCATTTTTTTGACGATCTCCGCGATGTTATTCATTGCGGAGTTCTCTTTTTTTTTAATTTCTTCGGCCACTTGTTTTTTTAACTCTTCGACAAACTGGTATAGCTCCGCCTCTCTGATCTCTCTGGTAATGATAGCTTTTCCTGATATACCATACAAGTTAATGGTCAGTAAATTTTCGTACGCAATGGGAACTCTTTTCAGAATTGCCAATTCAAATAATTCTTCATAGGAGAATTTTTGGGTCAGATAATAAAGATCGATGATGTCCTTTATTTCTGCCCGGTCTTCAAATGCCATCAATTTCCCAACGGCAATATCCTTCAAGTTATTTATCCGGAATCCTTCGGGCGTACGGAGCAGTTTTCCGCTATGATGATATTCTCTGACAATATCTATTTTGAGACGAAAATTTTCATACTCGATATAAAATCGCGAATAGAATTCGCCATACATCGGATCGGCAGTCTGGTATTTTCTCGAAATTTTTCCTTCTAAATCTTTTGCATAGTAATCGGCTCTTTTCTGAAAGGTCAACAATTCATGTGAATCTCTTTTCCTGATTTTAATAAACAGATCCAGGTCATCAGAAAGCCGATGATTCAAGTAGAATCTGGCTAAGGCGGTTCCGCCGGTTAAATAGAAATCCTGGTACTCACTGCACAGGGAAAGAATATAGTCCTGAACCGGGTACAATTTTTTCCGGTAAAACCCTATCTCTTCCGCTGTCGCCGTTCGAAAATGCGCTTGCATGGAAATTCCTCGCCGCAATTTTTGATTGTCGTGCAAAAATAGAGCAAAAATATCGCTGAATAAAGCGATTTGTGCAAATGATGGCCGGAAATCTGCCCCGCGGCACAGCTTTCGGTTTCGCTTTTTCCTGGCTAAGCATTATATTGTCGCTCACCTTTGCAAAGCGGGATGGTTCATGGCGGATCGTTTTTTAGCTCAGGAAATCCAGTGGACGGAGGAAAAATCCGCCCGGTTCTGGAATTACCTTTCCTCATCCCCGGCGTACCTGCAAAATAACTTCAGCAAATTGGCCGGGGAAGCGCTGCTGAAGTTTTTGCAGCGCCGCGGAATTCCCCTAAGCGGCCCGGCGCTGGATGTCGGCTGCGGGGTGGGTTTTTTACTGGATTTTCTCATAAAACGGGGCGTTTCCTGCCAGGGCGTGGAATTCTCATCCGTCGCAGCCGGGATGGCGAACGAACGATTGGGAAGCCACCCCCTGTTCAAAGGCGTAACCGTGCTGGAAACCCTCCCCCTTCCCTTTGCGGATGAAAGCTTCAATACCGTTTTTTTGATCGAAACCATTGAACACCTGCTGCCGGAAGAGTTGAAACCGGCCTTAAGCGCAATCTACCGGGTTCTCAAAAAAGACGGGCGCATTGTTATTACCACGCCGAATGAGGAAAATCTGGAAGCGGGAAAGATTCTCTGCCCGGAATGCGGCGCTATTTTTCATCGCGGGCAGCATCTCAGCGCCTGGAGCGCGGGCTCCCTGGCGGCGCTGCTGGCGGAATTGCATTTCCGGAAAACCTTTTGCGAGGCGGCTAACTTCCGGCCCCCTTCCCGGTTGAATGTGCTGCGCGACCTGGTTGACCGGATTCGCAAGCGCAAAAGAATAAACCTGGTGTACGTGGGGCAGAAGTGAGCAGCCGCCCCGGTCTGGTTCCTTAAAGGGAAAACGAACCGCATGGTGAAGAGAACCTTTTTCTATGTAGCGTTTATTTTTCTGTTGCTCCTGCTGGCATTGGGAATGGGAGAAGCGGTTGCCCGGGTTTATATTGCCATCACTACAAAAGAAGAACTGCCGCCTTCCCATCCGGCAAGATGTTTGAATAAAGATGCTCCTGAAAACCGGCCGGCATTTCAACCGGGGTGCGCTCTTTCCGGCCTGTTTATCAATTCCCTGGGATTTCGCAGCCGGGAAATCGGCCCGGAAGAGCTGCAAAGGCGCAAAAAAATTATGATCACCGGGGAATCGCTGGCGTTTGGCTGGGGCGCTTCTTCCAACCAGGCCACCTTCGGGTACCTGCTGGAAGACCTGCTGGGAAGAGACAGTTTTGCAGTGCTGAATGCCGGGGTGCCCGGCAGCAGCATTTCGCAAACGATCCGTTATTATGATGGCTATTGCACGCAATTCAATCCCGATGTTCTGATCGTTTTTAGCGGGTGGAACGACCTGGTCAATACCACCCTTCCCGCGGGCAAAGCGGAGGCGCGGCTGCGGCGTCGCCCCTACCGGCCTTCCCTGTTTGCCGATCCGCTGAATTTCTGCATCGAAAGATCGAGGCTGGGGTATCTGCTCTACCGGGCGCTCTATTTCCCGGCCATGGTTCGCAGCAATCGTTTGATGGCTTACAACCAGGCCATTATCGATGATTTTGAAACAGCATTAAAAACATTCCTGATGAGAGAGCTTCAAAAGGGGAAAACGGCGCTGGTGTTGACCCTTCCGAGCTATTTGCGTGAAAATATCTATCAAACGATGAACCTTGAGGAATACAACCGGGTAGTGGCATCGAATACCAATTTTTATTCCAATCCCCGCACTCTAACCCATCTCCACCGGGTCTATAACGATATTCTCCGGGCAATGGGAGCGATCCCCGGCGTTTACGTGGTCGATGCCGACGCCGATTTTTCGAAAATTCCTTTTCGGGAGCGAAAATCGCTGTTTGCGGGGGACATTGCCCATTTAAACGACCGCGGCAACCGGCTCATCGCCGAACAGTTGTATGAAACGTTGAATCAGTTAGATTTGAGGTAAATCAGAACCATGCGCCAGCGGATTCGCATCCCTAAATCATTGAAATGGATCTGGCTGATGATCCTGCACGCTGTTTTTATTGCGGGAATCGTCTTTCTCTTTCACTCCAAATGGCATTTGTTCCGTCCCGTTTCGGAGTTGCCCCCCGGTTACAAACCGCAACTGGTTCGGCTGGCCTTGCACAGCCTGGAAACCCGCGACGTGCCGGTGGCTTCGCTGTTGATCTACCGGGGAGAGATTATCGGAAGGGGATACAATACCGTGGTGCGGAACCGCCGCGCGGGGGAACACGCGGAGATCAACGCGATTTCCGATGCCCTCGATTCCCTGGGATTCCGGCAATTCCAAACCCTGGATCGCGATTCCCTCTGGTTGATCACCACCTTTGAGCCTTGCATGATGTGCGCCGCGGCGCTGGTGATCTACAATATCCAAAAGGTCTATTTTATAAAAGAAAAACCGATATCGGATAACCTGCGCCAGGACGCCCGCCTGTTGCGGCATTTCTGGAAACGGGAAGCCTTGCAGCCCGCGGCATTGCAGGATTCTTTGTTCTATTTGCACCCGGATTATCCGGAGCATCTCAAAAAACCGAAAACTCCCTGATCCCGGGGAATAATCTATCCAACCATGGCCGAACCGATCAACGCCAGACCCTGGCATCTTCCCCGCCCGCCGGAAAGAATTTTAGCCGTGCGCTTGCAGGCCCTCGGCGACGTGGTGATTACCCTTCCCTATTTGCAGAGTTTAAGAGAGCGCCTGCCGGAGACGCGCATCGACTTTTTGACCCGGTCGGAAGTGAGCGATATTCCCCGCAGCCTGGAGCTTTTCGGGCGGGTTTTCGCCATTGCGGGGGGAAGAAATTTCAAGCTACAGGTTTTCCACGCGCTCAGGTTGCTCCCGGAGCTATGGATGCAACGCTACGAGGCCGTCATCGACTTGCAGCGAAATCCCCTCAGCCGCGGGCTTCGCAAGGCGTTGAATCCGCCCTGCTGGAGCGAATTCGACCGTTTTTCCCCTATCTCCGCCGGGGAGCGCACCCGCCGGACTATCGAAGCGGCGGGACTGGGCGGGGTGGGCATTTCTCCGTTGAAATTGAAAAATGAATCCCTGGGATTAGACGTCCTCCGCGCCGCGGGCTGGAAACCCGGCTGCCGCCTCATCGCGTTGAATCCCGGGGGTTTTTTCCCCAGCCGGAACTGGCCGTTGGATAATTACCGGGAGTTTGCCCGGCTATGGCTGAAGAACGGCGCTAAAAAAACCCAATTCCTGGTATTGGGCGTTCAAACGCTGGCGGAAAAAGCGCACTACTTGAAACGCCAACTGGGGGATGATTTATTGAACTTAGCGGGCGAAACCACCCCCGCGGAAGCATTCGCCATCCTCCGCCACGCGGATTTGGCGCTCACGGAGGATTCCGGGCTGATGCACGTGGCCTGGGCGGCGGGAGTTCCCACCCTGGCATTATTCGGTTCCAGCCGCAGCGACTGGTCTGCCCCGCAAGGGGAATTCTCCCTGTGCTTGAATTCCGCGGATTTGCCCTGCGGCGAGTGCATGGAAGCGCAGTGCCGCTTCGGCGACGTGCGCTGCCTGACCCGCTACCGCCCGGCGTTCGTGTTGGAAAAAGCGCGGGAGCTGCTGGAAAGAAAAAGCAGGCAATAGGCAAGTAGGCAATAGGCAGGGGAAAAGATTAGGGGCAGGAGAGAGATAGAATTGGCAATTGACAATTAGCAATTGCCAATTTAAAGAGCAGCGGCTGTTGAGAGGGGCGTCACCAGAACTGGCAGATAAATGAAATTGCCTACTGCCTACTTAAATCAAAACCGCCAGGTAATCAAAATGCAAAACTCCCAAACAAGGCGGATCGCCATTATCGTTCCCGGGGGAGTGGGGGAAACGCCGGAAGGGGGGAAGCCCATCTCCGGGTTGAGTAATTTGCTGGCGCGGATTGCAAAGGAGTTTGAGGTGACAGTGTACTCGCTTTCCCGGGTTCTTCCTGCTGCGCCCCTTTCAGGAATGCCGGCTTTCCGCCTGCGTGCGGTGCAGGCCCGGCACAGCGATTCGCTCTTCGGTCGCATGGCGCGGCTGGCCGCCCTGTTTTTGAAAGATCATTTCACCGGAAAATACGGCCTCGTTCAGGGGTTCTGGGCCTTTCCCGCCGGGTTCCTGGCGGTAGCGCTGGGCAAATTGCTGCACATTCCCTCCATCGTCAGCCTGCAAGGCGGGGAAGCGGCCTGCGTTCCGCAAATACGCTACGGGAATATGTTCCATCCCGGTTTGAAAAGAATCACCCTGTGGACCTGCCGCCGCGCCGGGGAGCTAACCGCGCTCACCCGCTTTCAGGCGCAGGAATTACGACGCTTCGGGTTGGAGCGGGAAGATATCCGCATCATTCCCTATGGCGCGGAAGCGCAGTTTTACCTGGCCGGGGAGAAAAAATTGGTCCCGCCGTACCGTTTTTTACACGTGGGGAATTTGACCGAGGTGAAAGATCAGCCCACCCTGCTGCGGGCGTTCGCCCGGGTCAGCCGGGAAGCGGAGTGCGAATTGCGCATCGTGGGGCCGGATTACCTGGGCGGGGAACTGCAATCCCTGGCCGCAGAATTGGGAATCGCCGGGAAGGTTACTTTTACCGGCTACCTTTCCCATGCGGAGCTGCCCGCGCACTACCAATGGGCGCAGGCGCTCTTGCACACTTCTTATTATGAAGGACAGGGAATCGTCATCGCGGAAGCCGCCGCGGCCGGCGCGGCAATCGCCGGAACCGCGGTAGGATTGATCGCTGATTTAGGGGAATCCTGCGCCGTTTCCGCCCCGGCAGGCGATGACAAAACCCTTGCGGAAAAGCTCCTCTTCCTGCTCCGCCGCCCGGAAGAATGGGAAAAAATCCGCCGCACCGCCCGGGAGTGGGCCCTGCGTCACGATGCGGAATGGACCGCCCGGCAGTTCGTAGAACTGTATCAACGGGCGCTGGAAGGGGGAAAAGCTGCATGTTCTGCCAGATTCAAACATTTCTGCTTGTAACGGATTCTGTTGGTAGCTCAGCGAACCGTTCAACTCCTGCCGGAGTTGTGATAGATTCTAAAGTTTCTGATGACTACAAACATTGAACCCCTATCGGGGTTCCCTTTGAATA
>WYBG01000335.1 GCA_011526015.1 Deltaproteobacteria bacterium
AGCCGGAAGATGCGCCGTTCCGCAATGCTGCCCACCTCGCAGAGCACGATGCTCAAAAAATCCCCCGCAAAGGCGATGGGCTGGGCGTGGAAATTTCCCCCGGAAACCGCTTTATTAACGGAAGGGGCGCCCGGGAAGATGAGCGGGTTATCGGTCACGGCGTTCATCTCCACGGCCAGGGTATTCTCGATGAAGCGCAGGGTATCGCGCACCCCCGCCAGCACCTGGGGATGGCAGCGCAGGCTGTAGGCGTCCTGCACCCGCTCCGGGCGGCGGTCCAGCAGCCGGCTGTTTTCGGTGAGGCGGCGAATGTTCTGCGCGGTTTCCACCTGGCCGGGGTGGGGGCGCAGGTGGTGGATTTCCGGGGAGAAGGCGGCGGTGAAACCTTCCAGGGCCTCCAGGGTCATCGCCATAGCGACGTCCGCGGTTTTTACCAATTGGCGGGCGTCGTAACAGGCCAGGGCCAGCAGGGCGGTGGAGACCGGGGTTCCGTTGTTCAGCGCCAGGCCTTCTTTGGCTTCTAAAATCAGGCGGGGAATCCCGGCGCGTTCCATGGCCGCTTTGCCGCCGGTTAATTCCCATTGGCCGTTTTCAGGATGAAAAAGATAAGCCCGGCCACTCAACTCCTCTCCGAAGGAGTCTTCGACCACATCCTCCTCCGGCCCCCGGCTGAGTACCAGGGCCAGGTGCGAAAGGGGCGCGAGGTCGCCGCTGGCGCCTAACGATCCCTGGGCGGGAATCCAGGGCGTTACCCCTTTGTTCAGCATTGTTAGCAGGGTATCCACCACCTCCGCCCGGACGCCGGAATACCCCCGCGCCAGGGTATTGGCGCGCAGCAGCATGGCCGCCCGCACTGCGTCGATGGGCAGCGGATCGCCGGTTCCCGCGGCGTGGCTCATGATCAAATTGCGCTGCAATTCTTTCAACTTTTCCCTGGGAATGGAGACGCTCGCCTTAGAGCCGAAGCCGGTATTCACCCCGTAAACCACCGGTTCGCCGCTCTTTTGTACCGCATCCACCCAGGCGCGGCTGGCGTGCAGGTTTGCCCGGGCGGTTTCCGCCAGTTTTACCGGAACGCGGGGGCTGCGGGCGACCCTGACCAGGTTTTCAAGGGTCAGGCTGGCGCCGTCGAGCAGCAGGATGTGTTCTGGGGAGGATGGAGGCATTTTCACAATGATTTCTCTGCTTTGGATTCGTTATTCTATCAAGTTAGAGCCTGCTCATTAACGTTTAAAAGCGTTTCTAATCTATGACAAAAACGAATAAAATTAAAGATTTTGTTGGAATTGATCCCGCCGCGGGGCCGGGTTGGAGAAGCGGGAAGTGTGAAGGGGGGAAGGAGAGAAGGGGAGAGGGGGAGAAGCGGAGAAACGGAGATGGGGAGAAATAGAGCGGCAGAAAAGGGCTTTTAATTTACCGGGGGACTTTCTATATTAGCCTTGCGTTGATAAAGTGTCCTACCGGACTTTGTGCAGTAGCCGGGTTTATGAAACTTAATCCCAAGAGGAGAATTATATGAAAAAAGTAGTGCTGATCTTTCCGCTGTTAGCAATAATGCTGCTGGTTAGCTATTGCGAAAAGAATAAAGACCCCCTGGGCAGCGAAGAAATCGATTATTCCAATATCACCGATATAAAATATAGCGAGCACGTTCAAGCGCTTTTCAATAAAGAGTGTACGGGCTGCCATAACGCCCAGCAGACATCAGCCGGATTGCGCCTGGACGCCTGGAATTATGTGGCCCTGGGTTCGGAAACCGCCGGGGGGGTAATTCCCTTCGATTCCAAAAACAGCCGCATGATGCGCATGCTCACCGAGCTGCGGGTGAGCGGGCAGTTGAAACCCCATCCCTCCGACCAGGGCCGGGCGGCGCTGGACACCGCCAAAACCAACTTCCTGGCCCGCTGGATCGACGGGGGAGCGAAGAACGACGCCGGGGAAGTTCCCTTTGAGCATTCGCACGAGCATTTATACGTCTGCAACCAGAACGCGGCAAGCATTTCCATCATCGACCCCCACGCTTTTGTGATTACCCGGAACATTGATTTGCAGGAACTGGGTTACCCGGCCACCTCCCAGCCGCACCTGGTTACCCTTTCTCCGGACGGCGAATTCTGGTACGTCAGCCTCATCGGGGCCAACAAAGTGTTGAAATTCGACGCCCATGATAATGAGCTGCTCAGTGAAGCCAGCACCCCCGTTCCCGCCCTGCTGGCGCATCATCCTACCGACCACGTGCTCTATATTTCCCGGTTTATGGACCCGGCCAATCCCCAGACCTCCATCTATGCGGTGGATTCGGAAACCATGCAGCCCGCAGCCGGCACCAATAACGGGAATATCTCCCTGCCCAATTCCGACGTCTATCACGGCCTGGTGATGGACACCAACTACGTGTACACCGCCAGCCTGGCGGGGGGAAATATCATCGTCATCAACCACGCTACTAAGGAATTCCTCACTGCCCTGCCGCTGGGAGCGAACCGGCAGCCTCTGCACCTGGCTCTTTCGCCGGACGGCCAGACCCTTTACGTATCCTGCATCGGCACCGACGAGATCGCCGTGGTGGACGTCAGCGACCCGGCCAACCCGGTCGCGATGAATTTCATCCCCGTCGGCCAGGACCCCTGGCACTTGCATACTTCTCATTCCAGCCATGATGGTTCCCGCCACGGCGATTATGTCTTTGTGGGAAATAACCGTTCCAACAATTTCTGTGTGATCGACCCCCATACGCTAACGGTGCAATTTTTCGGCGCCGGCAACGGCAGCGATGGGCTGTCGGTTCCCCACGGGGTGGTGGCGGTGGATCATAATCTCTATTTTACCGGCCAGAATAATACCGGGGATTATGTCCCGAAATATGATTTCGGGAACAATCGTTTTGCCGGAACGGTGGTCATGGTTCACCCGAGCACTTACGCAATCCAAAAAGTGTTGGAAGTAGGAGATTTTGCCACCGGGATCGCCATTCATCACGGCCATCCTTAAAATAAGTGCCTAAAGTGCCTAAAGTGACTAAAGTGCCTAAAGTGCCTAAAGTGACTAAAGTGCCTAAAGTGAGTGAAGTGAG
This sequence comes from Deltaproteobacteria bacterium, assembly GCA_011526015.1. Lineage (GTDB taxonomy): Bacteria > Calditrichota > Calditrichia > RBG-13-44-9 > J075 > JABWBP01. The sequence goes on from WYBG01000335.1 coordinate 3,074, forward strand.
TTAAAGTGTTTAGAGTAGAAAAGTTTTGCGCTTTGCCGGGGGTAAGTGTGCGCTTAAACGTGGTCGGTCGAAGACTCCTTCGGAGAGACAAAGTCTGTGAAACCTCGTTCCCAAAGTCTCTTTGGGAACGTAATTGCACGCGAAACTCCAGTTTCGCGTGCAAATTCTGCGCTTTTTGTGGCCGGAAACAGAGTTTCCACGATTATTGCGTTCCAATCCCGGCGTTCCGGGATTGGAACGAGTTGGTTGCCGAGTTTTGCGCTTTCATCTCAACCACGATTAAGCGCATACTTACCTTGCCGGGGATTTTGCTGGCAATTGCGGGGTTGCTGATGCTGGCGGGAGGGTGTGAAAAATCGCCCACTCCGCCTACCCCGCCGCTGGCGGTGGATTCGCTGGCATTGTACCGGCAAGCCTTCGCCAATCCCGCGGAGTGCGCCGGCTGCCATCCCAATCACTACCAGGAATGGCAGCAATCCATGCACGCCTACGCTTTCACCGACCCGGTATTTTTTACCCTGAACGCCATCGGGCAGCAGCGCTCCGGCAATCAATTGGATCAATTCTGCATCAAGTGCCACAGCCCCTTTGCTGCCCTGCTGCAGGAGGCCCCGCCGGGCTTCGATCCCAACGCGCTCTCCTCCCTGGCCAAAAACGGCCTGCATTGCGACGCCTGCCATACCATGAAATCGTTCGAGCGCGGGAAAGCCTTCAGAACCTTCCATCTCGACCGGGTGCGCCGGGGGCCGATCAGCGATCCCCAGCCCAACAGCTACCACGCCTCCGCGTTCGACGACCGTTTTATTTTCTCCGATTTCTGCAGCGCCTGCCACGACGTGAAATCTCTCGACGGGCAGGTGCTTTTAGAAGCCACCAACACCGAATGGGATAACAGCCCCTACCTGGCGATGGGTTTGCACTGCCAGGATTGCCACATGCCCGCCTACCGGGGGCAGGCGGCGCTGGGCGGGCCCCTGCGCGATAACGTTCACCGCCACACCTTCACCGGGGTGGATTACCCGCTGGTGGATTTTCCCGGCAAAGACGAGACCATCGCCCGGGTGCGGGAGTTGCTGGAAAACTCCGTCAGCATGGCCGTAAGCGCCCCGGCGCAGGTAGCGGCGGGCGGCAGTTTCGCCATCGAAGTGAGTATTACCAACGACCGCACCGGGCACAACGTGCCCAGCGGCACCATCTTCGAGCGCCAAATGTGGATCGAAATCGTCGTTAAAGACGCTGATTCCGGGGCGGAACTCTTTGCCAGCGGCCTGCTGGATCCCAACGGGGATTTACGCAACCACCACAGCGAATACGTGAGCAATGGCCAGCTTCCCGCGGATACCGCCCTGGCGCTGTTCAATGGCACGCCCATCGATCAGGGCGGCCACGAAACCCTGTTCTTCTGGGAAGCCCGCACCGTGGAAAACCGCACCATCCCACCGTTTGAAACCCGCAGCGCCATTTATTCCCTTACCGCGCCGGCGCAGCCGGGAACGCTGGAGGTATCGGTGCGGCTGCGCTTCCGCTCCTTCCCGCCTTACCTGCTGCGGGCCATTGGGGAGGAGAGTTTGCTGCCGAATTTGCTTATTTTCGATATGGAAACAGATAACCGGGCGATTGCGGTTTCTAATTAACTTGACTATGTTAAATTAGGGTTTTTGACAGGATTGACAGGATGAAACAGGATTATTTAGAATATTTTTGATCATTTTTTTGACCATAATCCAGTAAATCCTGTTCATCCTGTCTAAATCTTTTGAAATTTAACAATGTCCAGTTAAGGAGTGAGCTATGAATAAAATTCACCCGGCGCGCCGGGGATTTTTTCCCATCTCCCTTTGCTCCCTTGTATTCCCCCGGCAGGCTTTTTTAGTTCTCTTTCTTCCCTTTTTCCTTTTTCCTTTTTCCTTTTCATCGGCCCAGGAATTCAATTTCCAGCGCCGCATCGCGCCCTTCCCCATTCTCAACCAGGCCGGGCAGGGCTACGGGCTTCCCTTTACCGGGGGGATGAATCGCCCGGTGCACCAGTTCGTGGATATCGACGGCGACGGCGACCCCGATTTATTCGTGCAGGATCGCGCCAGCCAGTTGACCTTTTTTCGCAACACCGGATCGCCCTTCCAGCATGAATTCGAATGGATTACCGACCAGTTCGGAGACCTGGAAGTGGGCGCCTGGTTCAAATTCGCCGACGCAGATAACGACGGCGACATCGACCTCTTTGCTGAGAAACCCTTTGGGGTGATCCGCTACTTCCGCAACGACGGCTCTTCCACCAACCCCGTCTTCGTTCTGGCGGCGGACACCTTGAAAGACGTTGCCGGGGAACCCATCCTGGCCGACGGCTTCAGCGTTCCGGATTGGGCGGACATCGACTGCGACGGCGACCCGGACCTCTTCCTGGGCAGGATGAGCGGGTATGTCACCTTTTATCGCATGGTGGGATTGAACCCCGATTTTGTTCCCATTTATCAACATATTACCGACACTTTTGAAGATTTACTGATCCTCACCGGGGGTGGAAAATCCGCTAATCCCCCGGGCACCCAATCACCCAATCACCCAATCGCCCAATCACCGAAGGGGCAAGGACTCGATGACGACCCCCTGCACGGCGCCAACTCCCTCACCTTCGTGGACATCGACGCCGACCAGGACAACGACCTGTTCTGGGGCGATTTTTTTGCCAACAGCATCATTTTCATCGAAAACTTCGGCGACTGCGAGGCGGTGGATTTCGATCCCGATGCGCTGGTTCAGGCCTACCCGCCCAACGACACCCTGCGAACCGGCGGCTATAACGTTCCCCGCTTCGCGGACATCGACGCTGACGGGGATTGGGACATGTTCATCGGGGTGTTGGGCGGGGCGATCTCCTTTATCAGCGACCGGGCGGAGAATTTTTATTTTTATGAAAATACCGGCTCCATCTCCCAACCCCTGTTCCTCCTGCGCACGAAGCAGTTTATCCCCAGCATCGACGTGGGGCAAAACACCATCACCGCCCTGGCGGACCTGGACGGCGACGGCGACCTGGACCTCTTTCTCGCCAACCAGGAAGACCTCCAATCCCCGGATGACAGCAACAGCCGGATTTACTTCTTCGAAAATCAAGGCAGCGCCGGCAGCCCCGCCTTCCGGTTGATTAGCACTCACTACCTCAATTACGATAAGCTTTACGACCTGAATTACGCCCCCGCCTTCGCGGATTTAGAGGGCGACGGCCTGTTAGACCTCTACCTCGGCAAGTGGGACGGCCGGATCACTTACTATCAAAACCAGGGCACGCCCACCGCCCCCAACTTCGTGCGCATCGACGAGTTCTGGAACGGGATCGACGTCGGCAATAACAGCACCCCGGCGTTTACGGATATTGACGGCGACGGCGACTTAGACCTGTTTATCGGGGAATACACCGGAAATATCAATTTTTACCGCAATACCGGCACGCCGGCCGCGCCGGTATTCGAATTGGTCGATCAGAACTACTTCGGCATCGACGTGGGTGATTACAGCTATCCCCATTTTGTGGATATCGACGGCGACGGCGATATCGACCTAATAGTTGGCAGCGACGCCCAGGGAACCCTGCTTTACCGCAATACCGGAATCCCGCAGGCGGCGAATTTCGTCTTCGATCCCTCCTTTCAGCTTCCCTTGCACCTGCGCAGCGCCCCCAATTTTGCGGACATCGACAGCGATGGAGACCTGGATTTATTCCTCGGCGTCAACGGCGGGGGAATTGTTTTTTACGAGAATCTGGAGATTGTCATCGGGCTGAATCCCCCTTCCGCCCCGCCGGACGCTGCGCCCTCGGCCATCCGGCTGCTGCGGAATTATCCCAATCCATTTAACCCCGAAACCACCATCGAATACGAGGCGCTGCTTTCCCCCGGCCAACTGGGCGGATTTCACAGCCTGGCGATTTACAACCTGCTGGGACA
>WYBG01000039.1 GCA_011526015.1 Deltaproteobacteria bacterium
GTGGCTATGCAAAGAATCAAAATATTTGGAATTATCCTCCGCATCTACCGGGTGCTCACTCCGCCGCAGCGCAAAAAAGCGCTGCTCAACGCCGCGCTGATCCTGGGCAACGCCTTCTTAGAAGTGTTCAGCCTGGCCGCGGTGCTGCCGTTTGTGGCGCTGGTGTTGGATAGCTCCGTGATTCGCGCCAATCCCTATCTCAACCGGGCATTTCTGTTTTTCGGATTCGGCAGCGAAAACCAATTTATGATCGCCGCGGTGCTGCTGCTCCTGCTGCTTTTCATTCTCAAAAACGGGATCGGCGTATTCATCCATTATTATCAATCGCGCTTTGCCTACGATGTTTCCACGGAGCTTTCCGGGCAGGCGTTCGGGGAATACTATGCCCGGGAATACGCCCGGATCACCGACACCAACTCTTCCCTGCCCACCCGCGACATCATTTTTATCCCCACGGAATTTTCGATTTACGTGCTGTTAGCCGCCATTACCCTGCTCTCCGAATGTTTCATCTTTCTGCTCATCTGCGCCGGCATCGCCTTCTATGATCCGCGGGTATTTTTACTGCTAACCGTAGTGCTCAGCCCGGCGCTGTTCCTGCTGTACCGCCTCAAAAAAGGCAAGTTGGAGCGGATCGGCAAACAGTCCGAGGAATTAAAACCCCTGAGCATCAAATACCTGTTCCAGGGGATTTACGCTTACATCGACGCCAAATTGTACGCCAAAGAGCGCTATTTTCAACAGCGCTTTAGCAGCTTGCAGCGGGAGCTCAACCGCAGTTTTGCGCTTTTCAACACCCTCAATGCTATCCCGGCGCGGCTGCTGGAAACCATCGCCCTGCTGGGTATGGTTGCCATCGTGCTCTACGGCCTGGCGGTAAGCGATAACCGGCAGGAGATCATTCTGCTCCTGGGCGTTTTTGGCGCGGCCACCTACCGGGTCATGCCCTCCATCAATCGCATCTTGATCGCCCTGGTGAACGTCAAAACCTTCAAATATACCCTGGATATTTTAGAGGAGTCGCGGAGAACCTCTTCACATGCTTCACCCGAAAACCTTCACCCCGCTGCCGCCCTGCGCCTTGAAAAATTCATCGCGTTGCATAATGTTTCCTTTTCTTATTCCGATAACCCCTCTTTCCGGCTCAATAAGGTGAATTTTATGCTGAAAAAGGGGGAAACCGTGGGATTGATCGGCAAATCCGGTTCCGGGAAGACTACCATCATTAATATTATGCTGCGATTTTTAAAAGAGCAGTCCGGGGAAATCCTCCTGGATGGCCGGCCCTTGAAACCCGGGGATACCGCGGCCTGGCGCAGCCTGATCGGGTACGTCAAACAGGCCCCGTTCATTCTGGACGGCAGCATCAAAGAAAACGTGGCCTTTGGGGAAGCGCCCGGGGGGATCGACGCGGAAAGATTGGCCCTGGCGCTTGAGCAGGCGGGACTGGATGATTGGGTGGCCGGGCTACCGCGGGGAGTAGAGACGCAGATCGGCGAGCAGGGGACAAAGTTATCCGGGGGTCAGCGGCAGCGCATCGCCATTGCCCGGGCGCTCTACCGTCGCAGCGAAATATTGATTTTCGACGAAGCGACCAGCGAATTAGACCGGGAGACCGAGCGGGAGATCGTTTCCGCCATCGAGAGCCTCTCCGGGCAAAAAAAAACCATTTTCATTGTTGCCCACCGTATCACTACCTTGAAGCCCTGCCAGCGTATCTATGAATTGAAGGAGGGAGAAATTGCCGGATTTTACCAGTACGCCGATCTCCGGGAGCGGGAATTCGAAGGCGGGAAATAAAATTTTTTTTGTTGCATTACCTGATTTTGGCGTTAAATTTGGTGGCTCTTCCATAGGCTGGCGTAGCTCAATTGGCAGAGCAGCTGATTTGTAATCAGCAGGTTGCGGGTTCGAGTCCCATCGCCAGCTCGTGAAATCCCGTTTCGGGACAACGTCCCGTTTGGGGAGGTAGCGAAGCGGTTAAACGCAACAGACTGTAAATCTGTCGGCCTCAGGCCTTCGGTGGTTCGAATCCGCCCCTCCCCACTACATAGCTCGAACGGTACGGGTTACGGGCGAGGAGTTGGACAAAGGGTTTGTTTTACATAGGCGGGAGTAACTCAGTTGGTAGAGTCACAGCCTTCCAAGCTGTTGGTCGCGGGTTCGAGTCCCGTCTCCCGCTCGCGCAAGAGGTCTCGCGATTCTTTTGAATCAACACGGGGACTTCCTGTCGAATAGCCCACGTAGCTCAGTTGGTAGAGCACATCCTTGGTAAGGATGAGGTCACCGGTTCAACCCCGGTCGTGGGCTCATTTTTATTGGCTAAAAGTTGAGTTGGAAAATTCAAGGTTTGAGTTTGAGCAGTAATTATTGAAAATCAGTACCCTGTAAACTTCAAATAGCTGGAGGATTCCTGATGGCTAAACAAAAGTTCGAAAGAACCAAACCCCACGTAAACGTGGGCACGATCGGGCACGTTGATCACGGTAAAACGACCTTGACGGCGGCGATTACCCTGGTGATGTCAAAGAAAGGTCTGGCAACCTATGTGTCCTACGACGAAGTAGCCAAAGCGTCGGAGTCGCAAGGGCGTCGTGACGAGACCAAGATTTTGACCATTGCAACCTCCCACGTAGAATATGCGACGGAAAATCGGCACTATGCCCACGTCGATTGCCCGGGCCATGCTGACTATGTAAAAAATATGATTACCGGTGCAGCCCAGATGGACGGGGCGGTGCTGGTAGTAAGCGCAGCGGATGGTCCCATGCCCCAAACCCGGGAGCACATCCTCCTGGCCCGCCAGGTCGGGGTGCCCTATATCGTGGTGTATTTGAATAAAGTGGACGTGGTGGACGATCCGGAGCTGCTGGACCTGGTGGAGTTGGAAGTCCGCGACCTCTTGAATCAATATAAATTCCCCGGCGATGATTGCCCGGTGGTTCGCGGCAGCGCCCTGGCGGCTCTGAATAATCCGGAGGATCCCGCGGCAACCAAGAGCATCATTGAATTGATGGATGCCATTGATAAATACATTCCCACGCCCCAGCGCGATATTGAAAAGCCCTTCCTGATGCCGGTGGAAGACGTGTTCAGCATTACCGGGCGCGGAACGGTCGGCACCGGCCGTATCGAACGCGGCAAAATTAAAGTCGGCGAGGAAGTGGAAATCGTCGGGTTAGGCGCGCAGCGGAAAAGCGTGGTAACCGGGGTGGAAATGTTCCGCAAATTATTGGATGAAGGCCAGGCCGGCGACAACGTCGGGTTGCTGCTGCGCGGGGTGGAAAAGACCGAGTTGGAACGCGGGATGGTTTGCGCCAAGCCCGGCTCCATCACTCCCCACACCAAATTCAAAGGGGAAGTGTACGTGCTCAAAAAAGAAGAAGGCGGTCGCCATACCCCGTTCTTCAACAACTACCGTCCCCAGTTCTATTTCCGCACTACCGATGTGACCGGCACTGTCACCCTGCAGGAGGGGGTGGAAATGACCATGCCCGGCGACAACACCCAGATGCTGGTGGAACTGCAGAAACCCATCGCCATGGAAGAAGGGTTGCGGTTCGCCATCCGGGAAGGCGGTCGTACCATCGGGGCCGGTGTGGTTACGGAAATTTTGGAATGACTTCAAATCCTGAAAAAGCATGAGGTATCGAGGTGCGAGATCAAATCACCTTAGAATGCACGGTCTGTAAGCAGCGTAATTATACGACTACCAAAAACAAGCGGAAACATCCCAACAGAGTCGAATTCAAGAAATTTTGTCGATTCTGTAATAAGCACACCGCCCATAAAGAAACGCGGTAACGCGAAGGGGCGAAGCATTCCGGAGGAAAATTTCCCGGGATCACTGTCCCGGTGGAGGGGAATGCTTCGCCTCAATAGAGTACAGGCCCGTAGCACAATTGGCTAGTGCACCGGTCTCCAAAACCGGGGGTTGGGGGTTCGAGTCCCTCCGGGCCTGCAACGATACTGCGGAAGGGCATAAATCGAGCTTGTTAATTTTCAGGTATAAGACCATCAAACGAATAACATCTTGTACCTCCCCGAAACGCATCTTGTGATCGTGTGCGTTATATAATTTCTAACTAACGCTAATTACTGTGAGCGCAGCCATGTGGATGAATAAGCCCAAAGAATTTCTTGCGGACGTTCAAAAAGAAATGAAGAAAGTGAATTGGCCGGAGCGGGAGAACCTGATGAACTCCACCTTCGTCGTGATCGTTATCTCGGCGCTTTTCACCGTTTTCATTTACTTCGCAGACGTGATTATATCCTCCATCTTAAACCTTTTGTACGTTAATTAGGAAAAGCGATTGTGGAAAAGAAGTGGTACACCCTAAGGGTTTATTCCGGACAGGAGAGTAAAGTTAAGGCTCAACTGGAGAACGCCATCCGGTTTAAAACGATGGAGGAAGAGTTCGGTCGCGTTATTGTTCCTTCCGAGCCGGTTTTGGAGATGCGCGACGGGAAAAAACGGCTGAAAAACAAGGTCTTCTTCCCCGGCTATATTCTAATCGAGATGAATTACAACACCCGCACTGCTTACCTGGTGCAGGAAACCCCCGGGGTGCTCGGCTTTGTGGGCCCCAAGAACAACCCGGAAGTGGTGCGCCCGGAAGAAGTGGATTCGGTTTTGCGCAAGGTGGAGCGCCAGGCCAGTGAAGTTGAAAAGGTGGAAGTTCCCTTCCAAATCGGCGATGTGATCCGGGTGGTGGATGGGCCGTTTGCCGATTTTACCGGCATCGTCGAAGAAATCAATGAAGAAAAGAAAAAGGTGAAAGTATCGGTTAGTATTTTCGGAAGACCGACGCCGGTCGAGTTAGACTTCTTGCAGGTTCACTTAGAAAAGTAACATGCTCGCCTGAGACAGTCACCCCGGGCCAAACGATTCCCTTGGGAAAATTCGGCGGCGGTATTTCTCGACTCTGAAAATGGTTTAGAACGTTCAATAGCCCAGAAAAGCCTAAATTGCAGGATGTGTCATGGCAAAGAAAATAACCGGTTATATCAAGCTTCAAATTCCCGCCGGGCAGGCTAACCCCTCGCCTCCGGTGGGTCCCGCCCTGGGGCAGCACGGGGTAAATATTATGGAATTTTGTAAAGCTTTCAATGCCAGAACCCAGGAAAAGGTCGGCTACATCATCCCGGTAGTCATTACGGTTTATGCAGACCGCTCTTTTACGTTTATTACCAAAACCCCCCCGGCTTCCACCTTGTTGCTGAAGGCGGCGAGCGTGGAAAAGGGCTCCGCCGAGCCAAACCGGGACAAAGTAGCCAAAGTGACCCGCCAGCAGGTGCAAGAGATTGCTAAAACCAAGCTGCCGGATTTGAACGCCGCCAGTGTTGAAGCGGCGATGCGGATTATTGAAGGTACGGCCCGTAGTATGGGAATCGAAGTCGTGGACTAATGGGTGAGGATATCCATGAAAAAGCGAAGTAAAAGATATCGTGAATCTGTCAAACTACTTGGCAAAAAAGAGTACTCCCTCGAAGAAGCCATCGTATTGATCAAAAAAACGGCTTCCGCTAAGTTCGATGAAACCGTGGAACTGTCTGTCCGGCTGGGGGTCGATCCCCGCCACGCCGACCAGGTGGTGCGCGGAACAGTTGCCCTGCCGCACGGCCTGGGAAAAGCAGTGCGCGTGCTGGTGATCGCAAAGGGTGAAAAAGTCGATGATGCGCTCTCCGCCGGCGCGGACTATGCCGGTTACGAGGAGTATCTCGAAAAAATTCAGCAGGGATGGCTGGACTTTGATGTGCTGGTCGCCACGCCCGACGCCATGAAAGACCTGGGAAAGTTAGGCCGGGTGCTGGGCCCCCGGGGGTTGATGCCCAACCCCAAGAGCGGTACCGTTACCATGGAAATCGGAACGACCGTCAAAGAGATCAAGGCCGGTAAAATTGATTTCCGGGTGGACAAGACCGGGATCGTGCATACCGGCGTGGGAAAGGCCTCCTTTGAAGCCAACAAACTGAAAGATAACGTTAAGACCCTCATGCAAACGATCATCCGCTTGAAACCTGCCGCGGCCAAGGGGACCTACCTGAAAAGCATCAGCATTTCCAACACCATGGGGCCTGGCATTCGAATTATGGCCAACCCGGTAGAATTTCAGGATTGAGGAACAGGGACTGCCGGTTGACAACGGGCAATCCATAATGCAAGGAAAGGTATAGAGTTATGCCGACGCCACAGAAAGAAGCGACTGTCAAAGAGTTTACCGAAAAGTTTTCCAATGCCAGAAGTATTTTTTTGGCCGATTTTACCGGCGTGAACGGAAATGTCATTACGGAATTGCGCAGAGGATTCCGCGAATCGAAGATAGAGTACCGGGTGGTTAAAAATACCCTGGCGAAATTATCTTTCGATAACGCCGGCATCCGGGGAATGGAGGAGTACCTGGAAGGAGTGAATTCTTACCTGATCAGCTATGATGATCCGGCCATGCCGATCAAGGTAGTGGAAAAGTATAAAAAGGAGCTGGAAGGCAAATTTGCGCTCAAGGCGGCCTTTTTTGAAGGGCAGGTCGTCAAGACCGAGCAAATGCCGGCCCTGGCAAAATTACCCGGCAAACAGGAGTTGCGCGCTCAAATCTTAGGAATGCTGCAAGCGCCGCTGTCAAAATTGGTGGGGGTCTTGCAAGCCCCGGTGCGCAACGTCGTCGGCGTCTTGAAAGCCTACGAAGCAAAAGAGTGAAAAATGAAAAGTGCAAAGTGAAAAATGAAAAACAACTTTAGCCCATTTTACACTTTTCATTTTTCACTTTACATTGACTTACATTGACCATTTTACCCATAATGAATGGAGGAATCATTACAATGGCTAATCTTGAAAAACTTGTTGAAGAACTCTCTTCATTAACCGTTCTGGAAGCCGCCGAACTCTCCAAAATGTTGGAAGAGAAGTGGGGCGTCACTGCGGCTGCCCCGATGGCAATGCCGATGATGCCGGGCGCGATGCCCGCCGCCAGCGGAGAGGGCGCGGCTGCCGCAGAAGAGAAAACCGAGTTCGACGTGATTCTGAAAGACATCGGCGCGCAGAAGATCCAGGTGATCAAAGTGGTGCGCGCGATTACCAGCCTGGGTTTGAAAGAAGCCAAGGACCTGGTGGAAGGCGCCCCCAAAGCGGTAAAAGAAGGCGCCAACAAGGCGGAAGCCGAAGACATCAAAAAGCAGTTGGAAGAAGTTGGAGCAACGGTCGAGATCAAGTAAGCAACCCCACGCTGCAAAGGCCGGGCAATTCTGCCTGCCCGACCGGGCCGGCGAAACTGCCGGAATCGGTTCCGGCGTTACGGGGTTTGATGTTGGCTGTGAAATGATCATAACAATTATAGAGAGGTGTCTCTTTGAAAAACGGTGAATTAATAGAGCGCCAATCTTTCGCGAAAATTCCGACGATCGTTGAATATCCGGATTTATTGGATGTTCAACGTCGCTCTTTTAAGGAGTTTTTACAGGAAGATAGCTCACCGGGCCAACGGAAGGAAAAAGGTCTGCAAGCGGTGTTTACCAGCATTTTCCCGATTGTGGACAGCCGGGAGAATTTTATTCTCGATTTCGTTGAGTACTACATCGACAAGCCCAAGTACACCGTGAAGGAATGCCGCGAGCGCGGCCTTACCTACGCAGTGCCGCTAAAGGCTAAGCTGCGCTTGTCGATTAAGGATCCCACCGGAGATACGGAAGATTACACCGACACTATCGAGCAGGACGTCTATCTCGGTAACATGCCTTACATGACCGAGCGAGGCACTTTTATCATCAACGGTGCGGAACGGGTCATCGTCAACCAGCTCCATCGCGCCCCCGGGGTGTTTTTCGATGAAAGCGTTCACCCCAACGGCACGAAAATTTATTCTGCCCGCATCATTCCCTTCCGGGGAAGCTGGGTGGAATTCATGACGGACGTGAGCGATTGCCTGCACGTTTATATCGACCGGAAAAAGAAGTTCTACGTTACCACGTTCCTGCGCGCGCTGGGATTTACCACCGATGCGGAGATTCTGGGCCTGTTCGACCTCCTGGAAGGGGTGGAGTTGGCTAAAATCGACACCCTCTCCCTGGTGGGGCGGAAAATTATCGGCGACGTGGTGAATGCCAAGAGCGGGGAAGTGCTGGTAGAATCCGGCACCTTGTTGGACGAGGAGCTGGTCGATGCCTTGAAGGCTGCCAAGGTGAAACACCTGAAGCTGGAAAAGGCGGTTGACCCCTCCATGCCCAACATCGTTCTGAATACCCTGCGCAAGGACTCCGCAAAAACGGAAGAAGACGCGCTGCGGTTGATCTATGAAATGTTGCGCTCCGGCGAGCCGCCCGACATGGATACCGCCCGCGACCTCCTGAAAAAAATGTTTTTCAATCCCAAACGCTATGAATTGGGAGACGTGGGACGCTACCGCCTCAACAAAAAACTGGGTTTGAAGGTCGATTACGAAACCACGGTGCTCACCCTGGAAGATTTCGTGGAAAACGTGAAATACCTCATCGACCTGCGGGAAGGCAAGCGCAGCACCGACGACATCGACCACCTGGGCAACCGCCGGGTGAAGACCGTGGGCGAGCAATTAGCTTCCCAATTCAACCTGGGATTGACCCGTATGGCCCGCACCATTAAGGAACGCATGAACTTAGGCGATGCGGAAACCATCACTCCCCAGGAGTTGGTAAACGCCCGGGCCATCACCTCGGTGATCAATACCTTCTTCGGCACCTCCCAGTTGTCGCAGTTCATGGACCAGACCAATCCCCTGGCGGAGCTGACCCACAAGCGCCGCATGAGCGCCCTGGGACCCGGGGGCTTGACCCGGGAACGCGCCGGTTTCGAAGTGCGCGATATCCACTACACCCACTACGGGCGGTTGTGCCCCATCGAAACGCCGGAAGGGCCTAACATCGGGTTGATCTCCTCCCTGAGCGTGCTGGCAAAGGTAAACGATTTCGGGTTCATCGAAACCCCTTATCGAA
>WYBG01000336.1 GCA_011526015.1 Deltaproteobacteria bacterium
CCCGCGGTTTGGCTTCATCCAGCCACATCCGCCCGCCGCCGGCCCCGCAGCAGAAGCCCTTGTTGCGGGAGCGGGGCATTTCTTCTAATTTTATCCCCGGAATGGCGGCCAAAATGTCGCGCGGGGCATCGTAAATGCCATTGTGCCGGCCCAGGTAACAGGAATCATGGTAAGTGATGGTTTTGTCGAGCGAATTCTTCAAGTAAATTTTACCCGATTTGACCAACTCCGCAATCACCTCGCTGTGATGAAGAACCTCGTATTTTCCGCCTAATTGCGGATACTCATTGCGGATGGTATTGTAGCAGTGCGGGCAACTGGTGATCACTTTTTTGAAACTTTTGGAATTCAAGGTCTCGATGTTTTGCTGCGCCATCATTTGATAGAGATATTCGTTGCCCACCCGCCGGGCGGGGTCGCCGGTGCAGGTCTCTTCCTTGCCCAAAATTGCGTAATTCACCCCTGCGGCATTCAAAATTTTTACCAGCGCCTTCAAGGTACGCTGGTTGCGCTGGTCAAAAGCCCCGGCGCAGCCGACGAAGATCAGGTATTCCACCGCGCCGTCCACCTCGCGGATTTTGGGCGCTCGCAATCCCTCGGTCCAGCGTTCCCGGTCTTCCGGGGAGAGGCCCCAGGGATTGCCGCTGTTTTCCAGGTTTTTGAAGATGGTGGTCAGCTCCGCGGGAAAGCGGCTCTCCTCCAGCACCAAATGGCGGCGCATTTCTACAAAGCGGTCGATGAAATCGATGAACAGCGGGCAGGCCTCCTCGCAAGCCTTGCAGGTGGTGCAGGACCAGATGGTTTCATCCTGAATCGCTCCTCCCACCAGGGGCGGGCCGCCGTAGGGAGCGCCGTTGCCGTTGGACCGCCCGGCCATTTTCAGCAACCAGGGGGTTTTTTCGTAGAGATGCTCGCGCATGTCTTCGTTCACTTTTTTGGGAGAGAGCGGCTTCTGAGTCGCGTAGGCGGGGCAGGCATCCTGGCAGCGGCCGCACTCGGTGCAGGTGTACACGTCGAGAATATCCTTCCAATCGAACTGCTCGATTTGGGAAACTCCGAAATTTTGCAGGTTTTCATCTTCCAGGTTCAGGTGCGGCAGGGCGCTGGGCTCCAGGTTGCGGTGGTACACATTGAATAAAGAGGTAATCACGTGAAAGTGTTTGGAGAGCGGCAGGTAGGCCAGGAAGAACAACAGCGCGGCCATGTGCAGCCACCAGGCGGCCTGGTGCAGAACCGCCAGCGCGCCCTGGGAGAATCCCATGTTGCTAAACAACCCGCTCATAAAAGCAGCCATAAAGGAATAGGCTTCCCCGGTTTCACCCTCCCCGGCCATTAGCGCGCCGTTGGCGATGAAATCGGTGAACATCAGGGCGCCGATCAGGGTTAAGATCAGGGCGGCGTCCCAGGAGGGGGTCACCCGCTCCGGTTTGATAAAAATCCGCCGGTAGGCGGCTGCTAACACCATCGCCAGCACCAGGATCTCAAAAACGTCACGCAAAAAAATGTAAGGGGCGCCGAGAAGGTCGTTGGGCCCGAACAGGGGCAGGTGAAATCCCGGGAAATACGCTCGCCCCACCATGTGAATGGTATTGATGGAAACCGCCACGAATCCCCAGAAGATGAAGGCGTGCATGATGCCCGCGCCGAAGTGTTTGGGGTCTAATATCCGCTTCTGCCCCAGGAAATAGACCAGCACCCCCTTCAGCCGCTCCCCGGGGCGGTCGAAGCGGTTGAGAGGCCGGGCCAGGGTGAGCACTTTGATGCGGCGGTACATAAAATAGGCAAATGCGCCCAGGGAAACGGCCAACATCAAGGTAAAGATGATTTTTCCGAGAATTGCGGCGGTAGGTGACATATAGACCTCCTTTATGAGAGGTTAGACGACTGAAAAACGGGGCTGCTGTAAAGGGACATGGTCGTTCGCACGTCCCGGCGGCATTCTTAACCGAATTGAACTTTAACAGGAGGGAATATAGAAATTGGCAAAATTTAAAACAATTGGAGCGCAAAATTTATTTTGCACGCGCCGAAAGAAAGACGACCGGGAGTATTTCGGGAAGACAACAGAGATAGCCGTATTACAGCTTCAACCGTTCCTTCATCCGCTGCAAAAAACTCTTCGGCGGTTCCGGTTCCGGCAGGGTGAATGCTTCTAAAATTTCATTATGGATAATTTTTTGGGGATGATCTTGCACTAATTTCCGAAGGTAGGTTTTATCCAGGTTCTTTTCTAATTCTCTCAGCGTTTCCGCCAGTTTAAACCCGCGTCCCCGGGGGGAATGGGCGTCGGAGGCCAGGAAGTGCACGTACTGGTTCTCCAGCAGCCACAGGGCGATCTTCTGCACCGTGCGCCCGAATCCGCCCAGCGCGCTCCCCGCATTCACCTGCAACAGCCCGCCCAGGCGAATAAAATTCAGAATTTTTTCCGGTTTTTGATGCAGGGCGGAGTAACGCTCCGGGTGAGCGATAATCGGAATGAATCCTTCCATTTTCAAATTGAAGAGCGTCTCTTCCACGCCCGCGGGCATCAGGTAGAGAGGGAATTCCATCAATACATACAGGTTGTTCCCCCCCAGGGTGCCGGTGCGAAGTTGCCTTATGGTTTGGTGAATATAGTGGTGAAAGAACATCTCCGAGCCGGGGTGCAGCCGCAGCGCAATTTCCCTTTTCCGGAGCTCGTTCTGCAGGGTCTCTAATTTGGAGAAGTAATCGGCGATGCTCTCTTCCCGAATGATTTCGTTGAAATGGGAAGTGGCGAACACATCGGTAATACCCTGGTCGGCGGCTTGTTTCAGCATTTCCAGGGACTCGTCCAGGGTCTTCGGTCCATCATCGAAAGCGTAAATCACGTGATTGTGAATATCAATCATCGGCCATCCCGGTTTTGTTTACAGCGCATAGCGCAGAGAGCATAGTGCGGAGCGTCATATAAATATAAGCGCTGCAACCACAATTGGGGCTTCGGGCTCTGCGCCTGCTTTCCTCAAAAGAGAACCTAAAATAAACAACCTCGCAGTGCAGGCTGTATTGTAAATCAAACCTTTTTGGAACGCGTTGTTAATCGCGTAATTTACATTTCCCCGAAATGCAGGTGCCGCGCCAGTCAGCCGGGTTTGAAAGGGACGACGGCGCGCTCCTCCCGAAAAACCGGAATCCCGTCGTTTTCATTCTCGACGGCAACCTGGTTGGCCATCATCTGAAATTCCTCCCGGGAAAACCCGGCGCTCCGGAATAGAATTTTCCCCGATCGGTCCAGGAGGTACAGCGCCGGCACGCTTTGGAAATCCAACTGCCGGGAAAGCCGATACTCCGGAAAGTCCAGGGCCGCCGGAAGCTGAATATTTTTAGCGGTTAAAAATTGCCGGGTTTCCTCCGGGGAATCCTGGGAGACCAACCAGAACACCGGCTGGCGCAGATCGAGCCGCCGCCAAAAGTCGTTCAACAGATCCACTAAGTAAACGGAAGCATCGCAGCCGGCTTTGTAGAAGATGATGAGGGAGGAGCGGCTCTTCCGCAGCTCTCTCAGGCTCAGCTTTGGTCCCGCCACGGTTGGCAGATCGAATTCAGGGAAATTTTTCATCTCCAGGATTGTTTAGCACAAGTATAAAAAAACCCATGATCGCCGGAGATACATGGGTTTATAAAAAACGGCTGAAAGCACTAGTTTTATAGATACCGTGCAAAGCTGATGGTCTTCGAATAATCAATCGGGTCATTTCAGCAACGGCGGCGCAACGCGGAGCGCCGCTATTCATTGCGTGCCGATGCAGAGCATCGCGCAGTGCGTTCCACCGGAGACCGGTGGAACGAGAATGTTCTGCGTAACCTCAGTTCATAAGCTTTACACTCCAATTAGAACGCAAATATCAACCCTCAACGAGCATAACCTGGCCGGCTTCGGGCAATGCCATTTCATTGGGCAATTATTTCACTTCCCAGGGCAAATTCGGCCCGCTGTAAATTTTTTCTTTGCGCAAACGTTCGATATTTTCCTGCTTGTAATTTTTCCAACTGTCGTTTTCCACCAGGTTCTGGATTTTCAGCACCGCGTCGATTACCGCTTCCGGGCGGGGAGGGCAGCCGGGAATGTACACATCCACGGGAATGAAGCGGTCCACCCCCTGCACCAGGGTGTAGGTATCGAAAATGCCGCCGGAGCAGGCGCAGGCGCCCATGGAGATGCACCACTTCGGTTCCGGCATCTGGTCCCAAATCCGCTTCAGGATGGGCAGCTCTTTGATGGCAACCCGCCCGGCCACGATCATCAAATCACACTGCCGGGGGGTGAAGCGAATCGCCTCCGCGCCAAAGCGGGCCAGGTCGAAGCGGGAAGCCAGGGTGGCCATCAATTCGATTCCGCAGCAAGCGGTTCCGAAGGGCATGGGCCAGAGGGAATTCTTCCGCGCCCAGTTGACGAATTTATCTAATCGCGTGACGGTAAAACTTTTGCCTTGCATTGCTTCAGCAGACATAGAAACCTCCTAAGTTCTTTTCGGGTTGCTCGGCCGGATATCAATTTCACTTATCATTGCCCGGGGATCGGCGGAAACCGCCGCATAAACGGCGTGCGCCACGTCTTCCGGTTGTAACATGCTCTCTTTGCCGGGAGCGTTAGGACTCCGGGCGATCATCCGGGTATCTACCGACCCGGGGAATACCGTAACCACCCGGATACCCTGCTCGCGAACTTCTAACATCAGGGAGGCGGCAAAGCCGCGCAGGGCGAATTTGGTAGCGGTGTAGCCGGCGCCGGTCTTGAACCCGTTCTTCCCGGCCAGGGAAGCGATATTGACAACCGTTCCGCTCCGTTGAGCCAGCATCGCCGGGAGCGTTTTCCGGGTCAACTCGAACACGGCTTTGACGTTCACGTCTAACATCTCCTGGAATTCCGCAGGGGTAATTTCCAGAAAGGGTTTCAGGTGCATGATACCGGCGTTATTTATCAGCACGTCGATTCGTCCCCAGGCTGTCAGAGTCGAATCCACCAGCGCCTGAAGCTGCGCCGGGTCCCGCACGTCCGTGGGAACGATCAGCGGCGAAAAACCGCTCCCGGCTTCGATCAGCCGGGCGGTTTCCTCCAGGCC
>WYBG01000040.1 GCA_011526015.1 Deltaproteobacteria bacterium
TGTACGGTGTCATTCCCACGCAAGTGGGAATCCATAAACTCAGCAGAAATCGTGGATTCCCGCTTTCGCGGGAATGACAAAGCAGGCGGTCGAATAGCATAGCAGCATTACCTATTTAGGACTACCAGTACTTGTTTTTCTTCGTGATTATTCGTGTTGATTCGTGGCTGATTTTTGAGCAGACCGGTTCAAAATCCTTATTTCGCAACAAGTTTATTGAAAGCGAAAAAAAGAGAGCCGGCTTGTTTGCCGGCTCTCTTGCGGATGGATGGAGGATGGATGAATTTCAACGCACTAAAAGCATTTTTTTTGCCTGGCGGAATGCTGCTTCTCCCCCCGGCGAAGCGGGGTTGCGGGCGACCATCTCGTAAATATAGAAACCCGAGGCTACCGGAACGCCGGCGTCGCTGCGACCGTCCCAGGTGCGCAGGTACTCCCCGGAAGTAAGCGGTTCGTTCGCCAATTCCCGCACTTGATTGCCCAGAATATCGTAAACCACTAACCGCACCTGGCTGGCCGATTGGTTCGGCGCGGAGACCCGGAAACGAATGCCGGTTTCGGGATTGAAGGGATTGGGGAAATTCCCGATCAATTCGAACCCTTCCGCCAGCGCCGGATGCTGGTGCTGCCCGGGATCGCCGGTGCCGGTGGGAGTCGTGCCGATTCCAATGGTGACCCGGTGAGGATTCAATTCCACGTTGCCGAATTGATCCGTTGCCCGGGACTCCAGGGTAAGATCGCCATGGGAGAGATTCGTGAGGGTTACCTGCCAGCGGGTAAAATTATCCGCCAGCGGGGTGGCCGGAACCCCGTTCACGGTTACCGAGGTCACCTGGCTGGCGTCGATGCAGGTTCCGATCACGGTAATCTGGCCGGTTTGATGAGAAAAACTCTGCAAATTCTGGGGGTAAAGAATGACCGTGGCCGGGGGCAGGTCGTCGTTCAGGTGAATGGGGTTGTTGGGAAACGGAACGCTGGTGGTGGCCACCTTCACGTCCTCCCGGAAAATAGGCGAGAGGTTTTGGTAAGTCAGCCCGTCGTTGCGGGTTTGCACCGTGGGAATAACTTTCGCGTCCTGCCCGGGGCCAAACCAGTCGTGCAGGTAGAGGGTAACGTCCGGGGCGGTTCTGGCATTGCTGCCGGATTTGGCCCCTATTAAGTCATCCTCCACGTTCAGAATCGTATAGTTGCGCACGTGCACATCCAACGCATTGGGGCGGGCCTGGTCGCCCTCGATGCGGAAAGGATGGGCGCTGGAGGTGTCGATGTACACGTTGTCGAAGGTCAGCAATCCCTCCGGGGTCTTATCGAAGCCCATGGCGTAATTTCCGGTTTTGATGGCCTCGAATCCTTCCACCCGGCCGCTTTTGGGATTGGTGCCGTAAAATCCGTAGGCCACGTTGCGGAAGCGCAGGTTCTTGATATAAAAATTATTCAAATCCGGCCGAAGCGCCCGCCAGCAGAACCACACCGAGAGGTCTTCGATAATCAGCGGGTCGTCCTGCGGCACGTCGCCGCCTTCCCCCACGAAACCGTACTCCATGGTTCCGTGCGCTTCGTTGCCTTTGAAGAGGATGAACGGCAGGCTACTAACCTGGACGGGCTGCACGCTACCGTCGGGCTGCGCCACGGAGGCGTAAATTTCCGGGATGATTTCGTACAGGTAGCCGTAGCGGTCGGTTTCCGTTGCCACGTTATTCAAAAAAGCGTTGCGGCCGTTCGCCCACCAAAATCCGGCGCCGTCGTTGTCATCATAGGCCAGGGACTGGCCGGGAAGCTCGTCGGCGTCGAACGTCAGCACGGAGAGATTGTTATCCAGGAAGTTGAACACCTCCGCCGCGTTCTCCATAAAAAACCCGTGCCCCAGGGATTTATATCCCACGCAATCCCGCACCACTAAATAATTGGTGCCGTGAATGGTCACGAAGCGGTTGTGGGAATCCCATATCGAAGCGCCGATCACGCTGCTGCCCCGCATGGTGCTCCCCAGCACGTGGTAGTGGATGGGATAACGCGCCAGCACTCCCTCTTTGCCCAGGTGGGCGAATTCCGCGTAACTGATGCTCCCCACGCTGCCGTGGTGGTACATGGTATGCCCGCGCTCGCCGTCAGGGTCTTTGGACTCGACGACCACGTTGCGGGAGAGCAGCGCCACTTCCCCGGTGCGGCCGTCGTGCCACTTGGGGTGGGTATGCTGCAAAGAGCTGTTCAGGGTGATGGCGTTGCCGGATATGGCGGTAATGTATTTTTCCTCGGTTTGGATTTGCCCGTTGGTACGGTAAGATCCGGTATTGATGATATTGCCGCTGGGCCGGGTGCTGCGGGTGATGATGATGTGGTCGCCCACCTTCCAGTCCACCGCCTCCGCCAGGGTGACGGTAGAAGCGCCTTCCACGGCGCTGGCGCCTAATTTCACCCAGGTTTTGTTCACCGGAGCGCCGTGAAAGTCCATCCGCCCGCCGTAACAGATGATCCCCGGGGCGCAGTCGTTGCTCATATCGTTAAAATATTTCAGGCGGATGCGGGCGGTAATGTTGGCAGGAATAGGATTGTCCATGCTGCCCACCTCCAGCGCCGGGCGGGGGGCGTTTCCCCAATGGGGGCCGTGATGGTGCATGGAACAGTTGGCGTTCACGTGCGCCATCTCCGCGGTGCTGATGATGATCATTCCCACGTCTAACTGGGTGTTGGCGGTGCGGGAAAATTGCAGCGTTCCGCGAATGTGAACCAGGCGGATGTCCTCGTTGGAGACGCGGTCATAGACCACCACGTGGCCGCTGTCCACTAACACGTTGTCGCCCTGGCCGGGAATGGTTCCGGTATTCCAGGTAGCGGGATTGGACCAGTTTCCGTTTTGAACCGATTTTATGTCGCCGGAGAACAGATCCAGGGAGAAAATTGTTAGCATCGCCATTGCCCAACCGGCGATGCCGTTGCGGGAAATAGAAATTTTCATATTCCTCCCGCTTCGATACATCCTTTTACCGTCTATATTCATTTTTCGCTCCTTGCAAGTTTGATATAACGTAGAACCGGCCTGATCCTGGCGCTCCCGCTCGAACAGTGCGGGAAGTTTCCGCGCCGGTTTTTTCGAGTGGTTTTACTCTATACAAGCATTGTGCCAGATATAAAATCGGCGCAAAAACGCGCTGTTTTAGGGCAAAAATGCTGGAATGATGCTATTTGCCGGGGGGAAATTTGTAGAAAAATTTTACAAGGGGGTGAAGACCTCAAAGGTTTAAAAACCTTTGAGATCTATCCGGCGGGAATATTCACCGGGAAACGAAGGGATTGTTTTTGAGGCAAAACCGCCAGAGATATTCCCTGCCTGCCCGGACGCCGATCCGGGGGGTAACGGCGAGGTCTTTTTCCAGAACCGGCTCCCCGGCGGCAATGAAGAGGATGTCGCCGCAGAGGTCCGCCCCGTTCAGGGATTTATCCAGCCCGAAAGCGCGGCAGAGCTTACCCGGCCCGTTGGTGAGCCGGGAAACGTGGGGGCGGCCATAGAATTCCCGCATGGCTTCCAGCCCTTCCAACGGCTCCACGGCGCGGATGAGCACCGCCGCGGGAAAACCCTCCCGCTCGGTCACCGCGTTCAGGCAGTAGTGCATTCCGTAGGTAAAATAGATGTAGGCGTAGCCGGGCGGGCCGTACATGATGGCGGTGCGGGGAGTTCTGCCCCGGGCGGCGTGGCAGGCAGGGTCTTCTTCCCCGATGTACGCCTCGGTTTCCACAATTTTTCCTACCAATTGGGAACCGTTATCCAGCCGCCGCACCAACCGGGCGCCGAGCAACTCCCGGGCTACGGTGAGCGTGGGGAGTCGGTAGAAGGGGCGGGACAGAGGGGAGTACGGGGGGAGCACGTTCATCATTTTGGTTACACGCGAATTCTTTCCAACGCTTCCATTCGAATAACTTGCCCTGTCCGAAAGGCTTCTGCGACATCTATTTGCCCATTTTGCAGGGGAAATTCTTCCGCCAGCAGGTCCTCCGCCAGCCAGCGGTAGGTATCCAGCCCCGCCGGAACCTCCTCTTCGTTGACGCAGGCCGCCAGGGCCGCCTCCGCGGCCAGCCCCACCCCGGAGGAAAAAACGCTGCTGATTACCGCTTTCAGTCGATGGATTGCGGCGAGGCGGGCCAATTGCATGGTTTTTTCGAAACCGCCCAGCACGGAGGGTTTCAGTACCAGGGCGGCAAGCCCCGGAAAGGGGCGAAAATCCCCGGGAGACATTTCAGCGAGGGTTTCATCCAGCGCCAGGGGCAGGCCGGTTTCGGCATGGAACCGCTCCCATCGCTCCCATTCGGAAGAATCTTGCAAAGGCTCTTCGATGTATTCGATCCGGCAATTGCGGATCGCTTTCCCAAAGCTTAGCGCTTCTTCCAACTGCCAGGCGCGATTGGCGTCCAGGCGCAGGGAAACGGAAGCGGGCAGCGCAGCGCTCACTTCCCGCACCAATTCGGCGTCCTCTTCCGTTTTCTGCCTCCCCACTTTCAGTTTTATCGCTTTATAACCCTCCGTAACCAGGCAAGGCAGTTGTGCTTTTATCTCATCCCGGGAACCGCTTAGCAGGGCGTTCACGGCTACTGTGCTGCGATAGCGCGGCGAGAGGAGCGCACACAACGGTTTGCCCGCCGCATTCGCCAGCAGATTCAGCGCCGCGGTTTCGATCCCGTATCGCACCGAGGGAAAAAGCCGGTATTCGCCAATCCAGGTTTCAAATGCCGTATCGAGGAGGGGAAGGACGGGAGGAAGGCGCCGGCCGATGAGGTTTCCCCTGATAGATCGAGTTTGCGCTTCCGCAGCCGCTAAATCTTCCCGATTCAAACCGGGGAAGGGGGCGATCTCTCCCCAGCCGGAATGGCCGTCTTCAGCTTGCAGGCGGATCAACAAACCGGCGCGGGAAGTTATTTCCCTGCCCGGCATTTGCAAGGGCGTGATGAGCGGCAGGTGAAAACGAAACAGAGCAATTTGGATAAGTTTCATAGCTTTGCTGGCGGCGCAAAATAAACTTTGTAACGAAGCCCCAACTACGGGGTAAACCACTCCTTCGGAGCATTCCGGTTATATTATCCAGCCGATGGAAAATATGATGCTGTATATCAACAACATCTTGCCGGTGTCCGCCAAAACCCGGTTCAACAGCGGGCTGCCGCTCTCCCGGAACACGATTCTGATGGCCGGCAACGCGAACAGCAGCACCCCGATGGTAATGATCGAATAGTAATTACCGCCCTTCAGAATCGTCAGGGCAATGGGCAGCAGGCAGGCCAGCAGGATGCAAAAAAGATATTCCAACCGCGCAAAGTTCGCCCCGAAGCGCACCGCCAGGGTGCGTTTGCCGGTTTTGCGGTCGGTATGGATGTCGCGCAGGTTGTTGACGGTGAGCAGGGCCACGGAGATCAACCCCGGGGCCAGCCCCGCCAGTATTACTATAGAATTGATCTCCAGCGCCTGCACGTAATAAGTTCCCCCTACCGCAACCGGCCCGAAGAAGATCAGCACGAAAATATCGCCCAGACCGTTGTAGCCCAGGGGATAAGGCCCGCCGGTGTAGAGAACGCCGAACAGGATGGAGAGCATTCCCAGGGCAAAAACCGGCCAGCCGCCCCGCCAGACCAGGTACATCCCGATCGCAAACGCCAGGGCAAAGGTAAGCAGAAAAGCTTTTTTCATGGTCTCCGGCTTTACCAGCCCGGCCTGGGTGGCGCGGGTGGGGCCTAAGCGCTCGTGGGTATCCGCGCCGTGCAGGTAATCGAAGTAGTCGTTGGCGAAGTTGGTGCCGACCTGGATCAGCATGGAACCGAGCAGGGCCGCGGCGGCGGAGAGCCAGTGCGCTTTGCCGTCGGCAAAGGCCATGGCCGTGCCCATCAGCACCGGCGCGATGGAGGCCCACAGGGTTTTGGGGCGGGCGGCGAGAAGCCAGGTGGTCAAATTGCTCATGTTTATTTGTGTTTATTTCACTTGTACAGCAGAGGATACCGCCCGGGGAACTTAATCGACTCTACTTCTAAATCCACATCCAAATCCGGCCAGTAGAGATGATGGCCATGAAGCAGTTGAACTTTCAAAACCTGTTCAATGGTTGCCGTCTTAAACCAGGGGAATTCCTCAAAAGCCAGGAAATATTCCTTTTCTGCAAGGTAAATCCAGAATCCATGCTTTGAGATATTTAATACTTCAACTTCCGGTGCCAAAGTGCTTTCGCCAACTACGGATGATTTCATCTTTTCTTTCCTCAATATAGATTTCATTTCCTTTAGAGGCAAGATAGTGGAAACGATCCGGCGAATCAAAGATGATTCCGCTAACAAGTTCATCATATTGCTTCCCCTCCTGGCCATCCACCACCACCAATTGCTGATTGCCCACACGCGCTCCATAAGCCATCCGCCGACTTTTGGGACTTACTTTAAAACTCTTCGGTATCCAGGAATTAAAATCAATTTCCGCAATCCGTTTTTCGGAAACTACCCTATGGCTTCCTTCGCATTGGCTAATGCGGTCTCCGGCGTGTCGCCGTGAGCCATACAGCCCGGGCCTTTTGGGGCGCTTCCGCAATGCAGATCACTATGGGTTTTATGGAAATAACCCCAATTGGCGAGCTAATTCTTCAAGTTTTTGGCGTTCCTCCGTACTCATTTCTTCTCCCATGTCATTGTTGTATAAATCCTCCGTGGAAAAGCACATTTCATCATCGTTCCAATGGAGATGGCCATTCTCAAGACAGAATTCTTGAAATTTTTTGACATCACGATATTGGATGGCCATAGGATTCCGGGCGCTCATCAGAAACGGCTCAAAATCAACGATATGATTCTTGCCGTCGCTGAACCAGAGATGGATTTTGTATCCGCCGGCATATTCGGCGCGAACAATATCAATCACTTCGACCTTCGATTCATCATCCACCAGCTCCCGAATAACTTTTATTCCTAAAGCATTCGCATTCATTTGATTCTCCTTGTTATCTTTTTGCATACGATTCTCTTTCCGAAGAGAAAATAATCTGCCCATTGGCGGACAATATCAGGTGCATAATGGCGAACGACTGTCTCAAAATCCGAAAGCTGTGGTTCTTGCAATGGTCGTTTCTTGGAAACGGGTTTAATCCTAATACATCTCGCCGGATATCCTCCAGATCAACCAACTCTCCCCTTTCAATTTGCTGCCGGGCTAAGAGGAATTTCTCGTAAAAGCCGGGTATATCCAGGAGTTCCCGGGAGGTTTTGTTCAATTCTTTTGCTTTCTGCAAGACCATGATACGCTCCTTAAAAGCCTTTTCTAAAATAACCATCAACCGCTTAATTTAAAAGATAAATCTCCCCCTTCCAGCCCTGAAGAATACCTGTGAAACATTTGCTACATAAGTGTTTCACGCAGGTATGAAAAAAAATTTTTCGCGTTATTTTAGCCTTTTTTCTTGATATAAGCGGCTTCTGGCCAAAAGGTATTCTTCAGGGCTGTCCCCCTTCTGATACTGCTGGCAAATAGCAAATAGCCTGTCTATTTTGCTTCGCCATTCCTTTAGAAACGGCAAAATAAATTTTGCACTCCGGATCAATCATCAATCAAAAATCTTCAATCCTCATGGTCTGCGGGTAAATTTCTTGAAATCCGGTTTGCGTTTTTCCACGAAAGCATTGCGCCCTTCCTGGCCTTCTTCGGTCATGTAGAAGAGCATGGTGGCGTTGCCGGCCAGCTCCTGCAAGCCGGCCTGGCCGTCGCAGTCGGCGTTGAGGGCGGCTTTTAAGCAACGAATGGCGATGGGGGAATTGGCTAAAATCTCCCGGCACCACTGGATGGTCTCCGCTTCTAATTTTTCGTAAGGAACCACGGTGTTCACCAACCCCATTTCCAGCGCCTGCCGGGCGTTGTACTGCCGGCAGAGGAACCAGATTTCCCGGGCTTTTTTCTGCCCCACGATCCGCGCCATGTAGCCGGCCCCGTAGCCGCCGTCGAAGGAGCCGACCTTCGGGCCGGTCTGGCCGAAAATGGCATTGTCCGCGGCGATGGTAAGATCGCACAGCAAATGCAGCACGTGCCCCCCGCCGATGGCGTACCCCGCCACCATGGCAATCACCGGCTTGGGGCAGGTGCGAATCTGGCGCTGGAAATCCAGCACGTTCAGGCGGTGCACGCCCTCGTCATCCACGTAGCCGGCCTCGCCGCGCACCCGTTGGTCGCCGCCAGAGCAGAAGGCTTTTTCGCCTTCGCCGGTGAGGATAATCACCCCCACGCCGGCGTCGTCGCGGGCCTCGGCCAGGGCGTGGATCATCTCCTTGACCGTAAGGGGGCGGAAGGCGTTGCGCACCTCCGGGCGGTTGATAGTGATTTTGGCAATTCCCTCTTCGCACTTTTCATATTTGATGTCGCTGTAATTTCCGGCAGAAACCCATTCTACGGAACTCATCTTTCCTCCTGGTATGATTGATCAATTGCCTGACGCCGCAAGGCCAATGTCTATTCACTGGCGAACTTTATCAGCGCTTCTGCAAACACGCCTTCATTCTCCATGTGAACGTTGTGACCGCACCCGGCAACGGTTTCGATCTGGATCGCCGGGCAGAGTTTTGCCATTTCCGCGGCAATAGAGCGGAATTTAGCATCTTTTTCCCCCACCACCAAAAGAAGAGGAATTTTATTCCCCGGCAATTGCTCCCACAAAGAGGGCTGGGCGCCGGTTCCCATTTCGCGCAGCGATTTTGCCAGCCCCCGGGGATCATTTTGCAAGCGATGTTGAAATATTTCAGCAAATCGGGGGTGCTGCGCCAGGGTCTGAAAGAGCGGCTGGCGATACCAGCCATGCAGGAATTCGCGGAAATCCTCTGTTTCCAACCGCCGCGCCAGTTGCTCGTCGCGCGCGATCCGTTCCCGGCGTTCCGGCGCGGTTTTTAATCCCGGGGAGGCGGATTCCAGGATGGCTTTGGCGAAATATTGCGGATACGTGAGGGTGAGAAACAACGCCAGCCGCCCGCCCATAGAATAACCGGCCGAAAAGCATTTTTCGATGCCCAACCGTTGCAGCAGGGCGATCACGGCTTTGGCAGTATTTTCCATACTCCAGGAGCGCCGGCGATCCAGGGAAGCGCTGCGGCCGTGGCCGGGCAGATCGACGGCGAGGCAACGGAAACTCCCGGAAAGATGGGAAATGATTTCTTCCCACTCTTCCCCGCTGCCCAGGAAGCCGTGGAGAAACAGGATCACCGGGCGGCCGGCGGGGCCGGAGAGCCTGAAGAACAGCGGCAAGCCGGTAAGCGCCGTTTCTTGCCGGGTCTGCGAAGGATCTTGCGCCCGCTCGATAAGGGTTTGCTTTGCCGCGTCCATAAATTCTGTTTCATTTTTTGTTACGGTTAATTAACTTAAACCTGACTGGTAACTTACACCAAAAGCGACTGATTCCAAAGCGTTGCAGGCAAATAAAATTGCGTATAGATAACGCTGTTTTCTAATGGAGTTGCTGCCAATGGCGGGAAAGAGCAGAAAATTCATTATCGCCGGGTGGTTTTATGCGGGGTTGAGCGTGGTTGGCGCCTTCACCGACCTGCATTCGCAACCTTCCCATTTCCGCTTTGAGCGTCTTTCCGTGGCCGAAGGGCTGTCGCAGAACTCGGTGTACTCCATCCTGCAAGACCGCCAGGGGTTTATGTGGTTCGGAACCGCGGACGGGCTGAACCGCTACGACGGCTACGAGATGGTGATTTACCGCCACAACCCCGCTGATCCGCACTCCATCTCCGAAAATACCATTCGCGACCTGGCGGAAGACGGGGAAGGCAATCTCTGGATCGCCACCGACGGGGGAGTGAATAAATGGGATCGCGAACAGGGAAAGTTTTACCGCTTTTTGCTGGATAGCGCCGCGGGGGATTCGCGGAATGCTATCGATTCCCACACCAACTTAACGGGGGCGGTTTACCCGGATTACAACGGCATCGTCTGGGTAGGGGCGTTGAGAGGCCTTTACGCCCTGAACCCCACAACCGGCAAATTACGCCTGTACCGGCCGGCGGGATTACGGGATGAGGTCTTTTTTGAGGTAAAAAAAATTGTTCGCGGCCGCGGAGAGAAAGAACCTCCCGGCAGCCTCTGGATTGGAACCGCTTACCTTGGTTTATACCGCTTCGACCCGCAAACCGGGCGGTTTTTTCCCTGCCCGCTGCCGGTTGCCAACCCGGCAGGCGTGACCATTACTGAACTGATGGAAGATCGTGCCGGAAATCTCTGGATCGGAACCTGGGAGCACGGCCTGTGGAAATACCGGCCGCACACGAACACTTTTACCGGCTACCGCCATGATCCGAAAAATCCTTTCAGCCTCAGCGATAACCAGGTACTATCTATCTGCGAAGATAGCGCCGGTTCCCAACCCGGCAAGGAGAGCTACTTTTGGGTGGGAACCGGCAACGGATTGAATCGCCTGGATCCCCAAACCGGGAAGTTTACCCGCTTCTTGCATCGCGGGGACGATCCTCACGGCCTCAGCGCGAACCGGGTCAGCAGCCTGTTCTGCGACCGCTCCGGGCTGCTCTGGATCGGAACCGACCCCGGCGGGGTGAACAAGCTCGATCCCCGCCCGCCCAAATTTGCCCACTACCACGCCGGCGCGGAAAGCGATCTTCCCCTGTGCGCCAATTTTCTGAAAGCGATTTATGAAGAACCGCCTGCCCCGCCGGGGCACGGTGCGCTGTGGTTAGGCGCCTATGACGGCGGGCTGTGCCGCATCGATCCGGAAAGTCGCCGGGCAACCTCCTTTCGCGCCGATCCTGTTAATCCGAACAGCCTTAGCAGCGACCACGTGAATTGCATTTTATGGGTATCTCCGAAGGAGTCAATGACCATCCCTTCGGGAGAAGATCGCCGGGGAATTCTCTGGATCGGAACGGATATGGGGTTGAACCGCTTCGACCGCCGAACCGGGCGGTTTGAGCATTATCTTAAGGGAAGGGTGTATGCCTTGTTAGAAGACCGCCGCGGGAATATCTGGATCGGCTCTTCCGGTTTGGGAAAAATGCGCCCCGGTACAGATCCGGTCACATTCACCTGGTATCGCCACGATTCTGCTAACCCCAACAGCCTGAGCGATAACTGGGTGTGGGCGCTGCACGAGCCCGCCGACGGCCTGCTGTGGATCGGCACCAACGACGGGGGGCTGAACTGCTTCGATCCCCGCACGGAGCGCTTCGTTCGCTATCTCCACGATCCGCGGGATTCTACCAGTCTCAGCAATAACACCGTGAGAACCATTTACGAGCATCCCCGGCAGGCCGGGCAAACGCTGTGGATTGGCACCGAAAACGGGCTAAATAAATTCGACCGGAAAAGCGGGAAATTTACCCGCTACTATGAGAAGCACGGCCTGCCCAACAGTTTCATCTACGGTATTTTAGGAGATGATTCGGGCCTGCCCGCCCCGGCTTCCCGCGACAGCCAGACCGGCGGCCCGGCGGGAAATCTCTGGATCAGCACCAATCGCGGCCTCTCCAAATTCAATTTGCAGACCGAAACCTTTCGCAACTACGGCCCTGAGGACGGGCTGCAATCGTACGAATTCAACACCGGCGCGTATTTCAAGAGCAAGAGCGGGAAGATGTTCTTCGGCGGGGTCAACGGGCTTAACGTTTTCCACCCGGATTCGGTGCAGGACAATCGCCATCTTCCCGCGGTGGTTCTTACCGGCTTCAAAAAGTTCGACCAGCCCGCAGATTTGGGGCAGAACCCGGCGGCGGTGAGGGAAATCCGGCTTCGCTATAACGAATCGGCCTTCTCCTTCCAGTTTGCCGCGCTGGAATATACCAATCCCACCAAAAATCGCTACGCTTACAAAATGGAAGGCTTCGAGAAGGAGTGGATCTATTGCGGCGCCCGCCGGGAAGTGCGCTACACCAGCCTGGAACCGGGAGAATACAACTTTCGGGTGAAGGCCAGCAACAACGACGGGGTCTGGAACGAGGCGGGGCTGGCGATCCGGGTGGTGATTGCCCCGCCGTTCTGGGCGACCTGGTGGTTCCGGGCGCTGGCGGCGCTGCTAATTTTGGGAACGCTGGGCGGCGCTATCCGCTACCTGGAGTTGCGCAAAATCAAGCGCAAAATCGAACAGTTGGAACGGGAGCGGCAGTTGGAGCGGGAACGCGCCCGCATTTCCCGCGACATGCACGACGAGGTGGGGGCCAGCCTCAGCCGCATTTCCATCCTCAGCAACCTGGCGCAAAGCGGAACCCTGCCCCCGGAAGAAGTGCAGAACTCCCTGGAGCAAATCTCCCGCACCGCCGCGGAAGTGGTGGATGAAATGAGCGAGATCATCTGGGCGCTCAACCCGAAGAACGACGCGCTGGATAACCTGACCGCCTACCTGCGGGAATATGCCGCGGGATATTTTCAACCCACCGCCATTCGCTGCCGGTTTCAATTCCCGGAAGATATTCCCGGCGTCAAATTAAGCGCGGAAATGCGCCGCAACCTCTTTTTGGTAGTCAAGGAAGCGCTGCACAATGCGCAGAAGCATTCCGGCGCTACGGAAGTGCGCCTGGGCCTGGCGATTGACGCCGGGCAATTGGAAATCGAGATTCAGGATAATGGGAAGGGATTTTGCCCCGAATCGTTAAGCAGGCCGGGCAACGGGCTGGTGAATATGCGGAAACGGATCGAGGAGATTGGGGGAATCTTCGCCATTCAGTCACAGCTAAACGCCGGAACTCGAATCGTCATTCAACTGGATTTGGAAGATGAATTCAGACCTCAAAGGTTTTAGAAACCTTTGAGGTCTGGAATTGCGCCTTTTGAAGCGGTGAATGCCGGCGAAATTACTACTTTTGGGGGATTGATTTCTAAAAAGGATTTGGGGAAATTGGGACCGCGAATGGACGCTAATGAACGCGAATGTAAAAAATACTGTGATAGTTTTTTCTGTGCAGTTCATCTTTCCGTGAGCAATTGATGATAGCTGTCGTCAAGGTATTGGCTGCATCTAACTTGAAATCGCATCAGCACAACAAAATTAAAGGTTGAAAGAATGCGCGTCCATTCGCGGTTAAAAAAACAGGCCAGGAAGGGAGAATACGCCCATGAAAAACCCACCCGACAACGCCATCCGCATCGTGTTGGTAGAGGATGATAAAACCGTGCGGGAGGGCCTGCGAATGCTGCTGAACGGCTCGCCGGGATTCCGCTGCGCCGCGGCTTACCCCAACGGCGAAGAGGCGCTGCGCAACATCGAGGGAATCAATCCCGACGTGGCGCTGATGGACATCCACCTGCCGGGCATCTCCGGAATCGAGTGCGTGGTGCGGTTGAAAGAGCGCATGCCCTCCCTGCCAATCATCATGCTCACCGTGTTCGAGGACAACGAAGCGATCTTCAACTCCCTGGCGGCCGGGGCGACCGGCTATTTGTTGAAAAGGACCCCGCCGGCCAAACTGTTAGAAGCCATCGGCGAGGTTTACCAGGGCGGATCGCCCATGTCCGGCCAGATTGCCCGCAAAGTGGTCGAAACCTTCCAAAAAGCGCCTTCCGCTGCGGCCCCCGCCGCTAATCTTTCCAAACGGGAAGAAGAAATCCTCTCCTGCCTGGCCAGAGGCTACATGTATAAAGAGATCGCCGGGCAGTTGAACATCAGCGTGGAGACGGTGCGCACCCACCTGCGCAACATCTACGAAAAGCTGCACGTGCGCACCCGCACCGAGGCGGTGCTGCGGTATTTGGGGAAGTAATTCTCTCAACCGAACATTCCCAATCCATCATCTTCATTCCAAATTAATGATTGACCGGGTACAACCGTAAGAATATATTATAACTGTAATCAATGAAGCAGAATCGAAGGGAAAAGATATGAAACAGGTCGCCATCCACGAATTTAAAGCTCATTTATCGGCTTTCCTTGAGATGGTACTGAATAAGTTTGAACCCATCATCCTGACCAAACACGGAAAACCAATTGTAAAGATCATCCCCCTGCCCCCGCCAGCGAAACCGGGCGATAATCCCTTAAAAGGGTCGGTGCTTTATTACGGGGACATCGAATCTCCCATTGAGGTTGAATGGGAGGCGATCCGGGAATGATTTTGCTGGATACCCACGTGTGGATTCCCTGGAGCGCCGGCGATGATGAGCGGTTGTCAGTGAAAGCGCTGGCGGCGATAAATAAAGCGGAGCGCCTGGGAATCAGCGCCATTTCTTGTTGGGAGACGGCGATGTTAGTATCCAAAAATCGCCTGAAACTGAGTTTGGACGTGCATGAGTGGATTCAAAAAGCCCTTGGCCGGCCAAAACTCTTATTGTTCGACCTGGACGTGGAAACGCTGGTATTATCTACCCGGTTGCCGGGCCAATTCCACGGTGATCCGGCAGACCGGATGATTGCCGCAACCGCCCTCCTCCACAATATTCCATTGATTACCAAAGACAGACTGATCCAGGAATGGGGCCAGGTAAAAACAATCTGGTAGCGCCGGGCATCAACGTGGAGGCGGTGCGCACCCACCTGCGCAACATCTACGAAAAGCTGCACGTGCGCACCCG
This sequence comes from Deltaproteobacteria bacterium, assembly GCA_011526015.1. Classification (GTDB taxonomy): domain Bacteria; phylum Calditrichota; class Calditrichia; order RBG-13-44-9; family J075; genus JABWBP01. The sequence continues at coordinate 14,516 of WYBG01000040.1, forward strand.
CACCGAGGCGGTGCTGCGGTATTTGGGAAAGTAAAAGCACTCCCACCGAACTCAATTCTCATTCCCTTTTCATCCCCTTTAGAGTTTCCCCTACTACTTTTAGGGGATGCCTTGCTTATTTGGCCATGGAACACCGACAAAATTACTACTTTTATGCGATTGAACCGGGAAACCGGCTTTGCTATTATTATGGGCGAACAAAACGTCTGCGCAGACGAATTTAAATAAAACTATAATTCTAAAGGAGAAGGAGTATTTTCAATGAATGCGGTTTACAAAAATGTTTGTTGGGTTGCAATACTGCTGGTAATATCGGCCTTGGCGGCGCTGCCGGCGCAAAACCTGTGGGGACCGATCACGCCTCCCCCCGGCCAGGTCAGTTCCTTCGGAATCAGCCCCAACGGCAAAATTTTTGCCGCCGGGAGCGCCGTTCTCCGCTCCACGGACAACGGCAACAGCTGGCAGGGCATCTACAGCCTCAGCGCCGCCCCTTCGCAAATCGCCTTCAACGCCGCCGGGCAGGTATTTATCGGCACCCAGGGGCAGGGATTGCTGCGCTCCACGGATGAGGGCAATAGCTGGGCGATGATCAGCAGCGGCATTCCCGACGGAGAAGTGCGCGACGTGGCCTTCGGCGCCGGCGGGATCATCTACGCCGGAACCTTTACGGTGGGAATGTACCGCTCCACGGATAACGGCGCTACCTGGGCGGCCATCAACAACGGGCTGCCGGTCATGGATATTGCTTCCATTACCGTTACCACCACCGGGCGGGTGTTAGTGGGGGTAAAGGGCAGCAATGGGGTGTATAAATCGGACAACAACGGCGATAGTTGGACCCTTACCGGTATGCCCCAGACCTCCCGGGTATATGCTATGATCGTTAAACCCGGCTATCTTTTTACCAACTCCCAGGAGCCGGACAATGGAATTTACCGCTCCACGGACAACGGGGATACCTGGCAGCAAATTGCCTTTGCGGGGCATACCACCGGGCTGAATCCCTACGCTATAGACGCCAACGGCAATCTCTACATCGGAGTGCCCACCGCCGGCCATCTCTACCGTTCCACGGACAACGGCGTAACCTGGCAGGAGTATGACAGCGGCATCACCGGCGCGCCTTTAGGAGCACTCATCAGCCCGGCCGGCTATGGGTACGCCGCCAGCAACAGCGGTTTTTTCCGCACCACCTCGCTGTTGACGGCGCTGGAGCCGCTTCCCGGCAATTTGCCGGCCGCTTTTGAGCTGGTGCAGAATTATCCCAATCCCTTCAACCCTGCCACGAATATCGGATTTCGGATTGCCAAAGCCGGATTTGTTTCGCTGAAGGTGTACGACGTTGCCAGCAGGGAGGCGGCTACCCTGGTCGCGGAAAACCTGGCGGCGGGGAGCTACCAATACACCTGGGACGCCGGGAGCTTTGCCAGCGGGGTGTACTACTACCGGCTTTCCGCCGGCCCCGAAGCGCAGACGCGCAAAATGCTGCTGGTGAAGTGAAGCCTTCTTCAATGCCTCCTGATTTCTGATTCGCAGCGGGAATCAGGAGGCTATTTACACCCGCCCGGGAATCTTTTCCCCTTTCCGAAGCGGTTGTTCAGCCATCCGGATACCCACTTGCTTGAGCATCTCTTCTACCTGTTTCATGTCGATCCTGCCGGTATCCACGGACTGAAAATCAAACCCGGCTTTACCGAAGGAGGCAATGTAATACATGTCGAAGAGGGCTTTTTCCGGCGTCGCAACCATAAGACCGTCAGTTGTTACTTCGTACCCTCCAAATAACTCTTCTTTTATTTTACGGTACTCCACCTGGTAATCGCCTAAGCGCATTTTTTTGGTTTTCAAAACCGTTGCAAAGCTTAGCGTATAGGGAATTTGCGAGATTACCCCATGCCTGGAAAGAGCGGATTCAAAGGATAGATAAGAAGGGAAATAGATGGAATTGGCGATTTTTTCGATTTCTCCATACCGCTCCGGCAGAACGTAGAGACCGGGGGCCAGCCGGTGAAGCTCATTTTGCTTTATCAAGCGGTTCAAAGCCACGTAAAGAGAATCCGGTTTGCAATCGGAAATCTTCTGCAAATCGGCTATGGTATAATAGAGCTTGTTAATGGTTTTAAGGGTTTTCAGCAGCTTCATCCCCGGGGCCTTATTTTTTGAGTAATTCGATAATCTCTGCAACCGCCGGGTGCCAATTGAGCGGGAGATATTTTTTCAATACCTGATTGATCCGCTGTTCGTTCATCGCCACCTCTAATTCCGGCATCTCCCTGCGCAGCTTTTGACAAATATACCAGGCATCGAACAGGTCGCGAGGCTCCTCCCGGCTTTGCAGCGCTGCGAATTTGTCTTTTAACATATCTTCCAGCGTCTGCACCTTGAAAAGCACTTCCAGCGGGGAAACCGGGCTGCGGATGATGCTCAATGAATGATCCGGATTGGGGGAGGCTCTTTTGGATATTTCGATTTTAAGCCCGATATTTTGCGGCAAGAAATCCACCGTTAGCCCAAATTCTACCAGAATGGTATTTCGTTTTTCCCACCGGTCTTTAACCGCGGCATTGATTTTGGATGAAACTGTTGCAGCAAAGCGAAATACCTCCGCCCCGGGAATGGGCTGAATAAGCGAGAAGTCGAGATCATCCGAGAAGCGGGGAGAATTATAGGCCAGCCTGAGGGCGGTCCCGCCTTTAAAGATCAAATACCGGCTCCACGGTTCTTTGGACATTTCGCTTAGCAGAAAAATTTCGTAAGACTCCCGGACGATTCTTTCCCGGTCAATTTTGAGCTGGCCGGATAGCCGTTGCGCTTCTTCTTTGGTTAGCATCGGTTTTTCCCAGTTTCTTAACAATTTTGTTAAGAAATTAAGAAAAGCATTCTCTCAATTCAAGGGGAATCCCGGCAATTTTCATTGCGGAGGCGAACCCCTGGTGCATACGAAAAATATAATGGGGCGGCTTCCAGGTTGGAGTAGCGGCGCTGAAATCGGATAACCTGCCGATCGGACTGGCTCATAGAAGGAGGTCCGGCCGATTCCGAACAGCCCTGCTAATTTAAATTTCCCCTGTAAATTGCCCGAAAAATCTGTAAATTCGAGCCGCTAAGCGCCGGAGAGGTAACGGAACTCTGAAAGGCAATAAAGGATGCGACAGTATCTCTTAGCTCAACTCGTGAAACAGTAAAGAGAAGCAAAAAATCAAAAAGTATAGTTGAAAGGTTAAAATAAAACGGGGGCCTTTGCAGGTCCCTGCTGCTGCCGTAACGACTGGATTCGAACCGCCGCCCCCTGCCACCCCAAAGTAGTGCACTATCCAGGCTGCGCAGTTGATTTCTGGCCGATATTGGAAGTAGCAGCATCGTAAGCGCCGGCAGACAAAGACCCGGCGGCTTCATAAACAAAAAACGGGATACCTCTTTCGAGGCTCCCGTTCTCGTTTATAGAGTATGGTGTTTTAAAACGGCGCTAATCCTGCTTCTGGCTGCGCAGAAGAACTTCCTTGCGGCTGAGGTTGTAGCGCCCTTCGCGGTCGATTTTGATCAGAACCACGTCCACCGCATCGCCTAATTTGACCACGTCGGTGACTTTACCGACCCGCTTGTCATCCAGCTCGGAAATATGGATCAAACCTTCTTTGCCGGGCAAAAATTCCGCGAACGCCCCAAAATCCATGATGCGCTTTACCACGCCGCGGTACTGTTTTCCCACCTCCGGTTCTTCCACCAGCGCCTGAACCATGTATTTAGCTTTTTCCGCGGCGGCCACGTCCGCGGAAGCGACGATGACCAGGCCGGAATCGTCGATGTCGATCTTCGCGCCGGTCTGCTCGATGATGCCGCGAATTACCTTGCCGCCGGGCCCGATGACGGCGCCGATCTTGTCCACCGGGATCATCAGGGTGAGAATGCGCGGGGCATAGGGCGAAATATCCGCGCGCGGCCGCTCGATGGTCTTTTCCATAATATCCAGGATTTTGTGGCGCGCCCGGCGGGCTTTTTCCAGCGCCTCGGCCATGATCTCGAAGGCGAGGCCGGAAATTTTAATATCCATCTGGAAGGCGGTAATTCCCTGGCGGGTGCCGGCGACCTTGAAATCCATGTCGCCTAAGTGGTCCTCGTCGCCTAAGATGTCGGTGAGCACGCACACCTGCGAATCCTCTTTGATCAATCCCATGGCGATACCGGCCACGTGGCACTTGATCGGCACCCCCGCGTCCATCAGGCTGAGCGAGCCGGAGCATACCGAGGCCATGGAGGAAGAGCCGTTCGATTCTAAAATTTCCGAGACGATGCGGATGGTGTACGGGAAGTTCTCCTCCGCCGGCAGCACCGGCATCAGGGAGCGCTCCGCCAGGTCGCCGTGCCCGATTTCCCGGCGGCTGGGACCGCGGAAGAATTTGACCTCCCCGACGCTGAATCCCGGGAAATTGTAATGGAGCATGTAACTTTTGGTGGAATCGCCCTCCAGCGCGTCGATGATCTGTTCATCGATCTTGGTGCCCAGGGTAGCGGCGCCCAGGCTCTGGGTCTGCCCGCGGGTAAACAGGGCGGAGCCGTGAGCCCGGGGCAGGAAACCGACTTCGCAGTTGATTTCGCGGACGTCATCCAATCCCCGGCCGTCCAAGCGCTTCTCTTCTTTCAACACCATGGCGCGCACTTCCCGTTTCTCGATCTTTTCGAATATCTCTTTGATCAAAACCGCTTTTTCTTCGGCCAGCTCTTCTCCCAACATTTCCATCAATTCGTCTTTGATGAGGGAGACGGCCTCGTGGCGGGCCTTTTTCTCGGTAATCTGGTTGGCTTCCCGGATTCGGGGAGCGCAAAACTGGTCGATTTTTTCTTCCAGCCCTTCGGGAATTTGCGGTTCCGGGATTTCCATTTTGGGCAACCCGCATTCGGCGATCAATTCCCGCTGCAAGTCGATGATTTCCCGGATGTACTGGTGCCCGAATTTGAGCGCCGCCACCATATCCGCCTCGCCAAGCTCGTTGGACTGCCCCTCAACCATAATGATGGAGTCGTAGGAGCCGGAGAGCACCAGGTTGAGGCGGCTCTCTTCCAATTGCTGGAAGGTGGGATTGATAACGAATTCCCCGTTGATCATCCCTACCCGCACCGAGGCGATGGGGCCGAGGAAGGGAATGTCGGAGATGCTCAACGCCGCGGAAGCGCCGATTCCTCCCAGCACGTCGGCGTCATTCTGCTGGTCGCTGGAGAGCACGTAAACCACCACCTGGGTTTCGTGTTTGAAATTATCCGGGAACAGGGGGCGCACCGGCCGGTCGATCAGCCGGGCGCTCAAAATTTCTTTGGAGCTGGGACGCCCTTCCCGCTTGAAAAAGCCGCCGGGAATTTTACCGGCGGCGTAGGTTTTTTCCTGGTATTCTACCGAGAGGGGGAAAAAATCGATATCTTCCCGGGGTTCCTTTTCACAAACCGCCACGGCCAGAATCATGGTGTCGGCGTAGCGCACTAACACGGCTCCGTTGGCCTGCCGGGCCACCCGCCCGGTTTCGATGGAGAGCAGGCGGCCGCCTATCTCCTTTTCCTTTTTGATAATCATCCTAAACCTTTACTCCCTTCTTATCTTCTTAAGCCTAATTCCTGAATTAAATAGCGATACCGTTCGATATCCGTTTTCGCCAGGTAGTTCAATAACCGCCGCCGCTGGCCCACCAGTTTTAGCAATCCCCGGCGGGAATGGTGGTCCTCTTTATGAATTTTCAAGTGCTCGGTTAACTCTAAGATCCGGTGCGATATCAGGGCGACCTGAACCTCGGTGCGGCCGCTGTCGTTTGCGCTTTTACCGAACTTCGTTATGATTTCGGTTTTTTTGTCTTTGGTCAAAGGCATTGTTCCTCCGTTCAATTTTCTCACGATCTAACCTCCCGGTATCCCGGAAGGTTGGCATTTTCTAGGTATTTTCACAAATCTGCTTGTCTTTTAACAACTGTTCCCGCAACGCTTCCATGCCGGGAAATTTCCGTTCCGGGCGGGTGAATTTTTTGAAGCGAACTTCTAACGGTTTCCCGTAAATTTGAGCGTCGAAGTTAAAGATATGAACTTCTAAAGTCAAGGAATCAAATTCAAAGGTGGGGCGGGTTCCGATGTTCATCATCCCTTTGTAGAGCAGCGTTTCCATCACCACGTCCACCGCGTACACCCCGGTAGCGGGGATCAGTTTATCTTCATGGTGGGGGTCGATATTGGCGGTGGGGAAACCCATTTTTTTCCCCCGCCCGTCCCCCTTTACCACCACCCCGAACAGGGAATAGGGGCGGCCCATGTAGCGGGCGGCTTTCTCCACCTCCCCCGCCTCCAGCAGCTTGCGAATCAGGGAACTGCTGATCAACTCCCCGTTGAGGCTGAACCCGGGAACCCGGGAGACCGAAAATTGCAGCTCCTTTCCTAATTGCTGCAACTCTTCCAATCCCCCCTGCCGGTTTCGCCCGAAATGATGGTCGTGCCCGATGACCATTTCCTTTACGGCTAATTTCTCTACCAGAATTTTTCGCACGAATTCCGCCGGGGGGGTCAGGGCAAATTCACGGTTAAAAGGGATCACCGCTACCTGGTCGATCTTCGCTTCCCGGAAAATCCGCAGTTTTTCTTCCGTGGTGGTCAGGATGCTCACGTCCCCGGCGTTGTTGTTGCCAAGCACTTTTTTAGGGTGGGGGTCGAAGGTAACGATGGTGCTGAGCAGGTTTTTAGCGGCGGCAATTTTCTTGATTTTTTCCAGAATGGACTGGTGTCCCAGGTGGAACCCGTCGAAAGTTCCCACGGTCGCCACGCTTTTCCCATGCGTCTCAATTTGAGATATATCTCGATAAACCTTCATGCACTGCTTGCTTTTAACTTTTTGATTCGCGGTTATTCTTGCCGGTTCGCGGCAAAATCATTCCCGGTTTGATTCAACTGCTCCTGCAATTTTTCAATCGTCAGCGCATCTTCCAGCCGGTAATCGCCCACCCGGGTTCTCACCAGGGCGCGAAGATGCCCGGCGGCCCCCAGCTTGCGGGCAATGTCCCGCGCCAGGGTGCGAACGTAGGTTCCCCGCCCGCAGGCCACCCGAATTTTAATGAAATCCGCCCCCCACTCCAGCAAATCGATCCGGTATATCGCCACTTTCTTGCGCAATTGGGGCACTTCTTTTCCCTTCCGCGCCAGTTTATAAAGACGCTTCCCCTCTACCTTGGCGGCGGAGTAGGCGGGAATTTCCTGCTCGATTTCACCGATAAACAATTGCAGCGTTGCCTCGATTTGCCCGGCATCCAACGAGGGAACGCGCTTTTCCGCAATGACTTTGCCGGTGAGGTCCTGGGTATCGGTTTCACTGCCCAGGGCGATTTCCGCCAGGTATTCTTTGGGCAAATTCATGAGCGTCGCCGATTGCCTGGTGGCGGACCCCAGGCATATCAGCAGAACCCCCGTGGCAAAAGGATCCAACGTGCCGGCGTGGCCGACTTTTTTGATGCGGGTCAGGCGGCGAATTTTGTTGACGACGTCAAAGGAGGTCCAATCTCGCGGCTTGCAGACAGCCAGAATTTTGCCATCCAGGGGAAACTGAAGACTCTTTTTTTCCATCACTGCCACTTGAAACTTGCCCCGCGGGCAGGGTTGATCGGCTTCCGCCAACCCCGGTTCCCGGGAGCCGAATCATTACGCTTCATGGTCGGTTTTTTTGATCTCGCCCAGCAATTGATCGATTTTCCGGGCGTATTCCATGGTATCGTCGATGAAAAAGCGCAGCTCCGGAACGAAACGCATTTTCAATAACGGGGCGATCTCGTTACGGATGAAATGTCTGGCGCGATCCAGCGCACTTAGGGAGCGCTGGGCTGCTTCTGGGTTGCCCAGCACCGTCACATACACCGAGGCGATTCGCAAATCCGGGCTCATTCGCACGTGAGTAACGGTGATAAAACCGGCCTCGGGATCTTTGAGTTTGCGATCAATAACGGTACTGACCAGTTGCTGAATCCGTTCGGCCACTTTTCGTTGTCGCACGCTTTGCATACTATTGCCCTCCTTGCCTAGTTTTTACGCCCCTGCGCTTTGTCTATACTGCACATGGGCATAAATTGAGGCTTTTGTAGCGCCCGGCAAAGATGCCGGGCGCACTGTCCGACAAGCATCCTTGCTTGTCGGAAAAGCTCAATTTGTAACCGTGTACAGTATATAATTGCATTCGCAGTGCAAAGCTGAAGCTTTGTGGCGAGGCCACTCCTTCGGAGCACTCCGGCAAACTTACAAATATTCGATCAAATGCTCCGTGACCTCGGCGTCGTCGTTTTCGTCGATCACCTGGAGAATCGTATTCATGCTCTTTTCCAGGAATTTGTAATCGCTGCCCACTTGCGCCACTCCTAATTGGGCGCGCTGCCATTTATCCTGGTAGTCCACCTCCGCAATGGAAATGTTGAATTTGTTGGCCAGGCGGTCTTTCAACTGGCGCAAAATCGCGCGCTTGTCCTTCAGGGAGGCGGAGCCGGGTAAATAGAGATCGACGGTTAAAACGGCTACGATCATGTACTATCGCTCGACATGATTATGTTACAAACGGGTAATACCATAATACTTCTTAAAATTGGCAATTGGCAATTGGCAATTGCCAATTAAAACCCCGCCCTGTCCTATTTTACAGCCGGGCGGCTCAGGGTCTGGGCTTCCATAACGATTTCGTAGGCTTCCACAATATCGCCCTGCTTGATGTCGTTGAAGTTCTCAATCGTCAACCCGCACTCGTAGCCGGCCTGCACTTCCCGCACGTCTTCTTTGAATCGCTTCAAGGAAGAAAGCTTGCCGTCGTAAATTTCCACGTCGTTGCGGATGAGCCGCACGTTGGAATTGCGGTTGATCTTGCCGTTGATGACGTAGCAGCCCGCCACCGAACCGATGCGGGAAATTTTGAATACTTCCCGGATTTCCAAAGCCCCGGTGACCACTTCTTTCTGCACCGGTTCCAACATGCCTTCCAGGGCTTTTTCCACGTCTTCGATGGCGTCGTAGATGACTTTATAGAGCCGGATATCGATCCGCTCCTGCTCCGCCATTTCTTTCGCTTTCAGGGTGGGGCGCACGTTGAAGCCGATGATGATGGCCTGGGAAGCGGCGGCCAGGATCACGTCCGATTCGGTAATCGGCCCCACTGCCCGGCGAATGATCTGAACCTCCACCGCTTCGGTAGAGAGTTTGGATAGAGAATCCGCCAGCGCCTGCGCGGAACCGTCCACGTCCGCTTTTACCAGGATATTCAGTTCTTTCACGTCCCCCGCTTTGATCTGGCGGGAGAGTTCGTCGAGGGTCATCAGGCGCACCTGGCGAAAATCCTGTTCCCGCTTCAACTGGTGGCGGCGCTGGGCGATTTCCCGGGCGGATTTTTCATCGTGCATCACGATCAGGCGGTCCCCCGCTTCGGGAACCCCGTCGATCCCCAAAACCTGCACCGGGGCGGAAGGACCGGCGCTGTTCTGGCGTTTTCCGCGCTCGTTCAGCATGGCGCGCACCCGGCCCCAGTGCTGGCCGATCACAAAGCAATTTCCCACGTTCAAGGTGCCGGTTTGGATCAGCACCGTTGCCAGCGGGCCTTTGCCTTTATCCAGTTGCGCTTCCAATACCACTCCCCGGGCGGGGCGATTGGGATTGGCTTTTAGCTCTAACACTTCTGCTTCCAGGAGGATCTTTTCCAGCAGAACCGGGATGTTGTGGCCGGTTTTGGCGGAAACTTCCACGCATTGATAGGATCCGCCCCACTCTTCCACCAGGATATTCCGCTCCGCCAACTGCTTGCGGATGCCATCCGGATTGGCGCCGGGTTTATCGATTTTGTTGATCGCGATAACGATGCGCACCCCGGCGGCCTTGGCGTGGTCGAGCGCCTCCTCGGTTTGGGGCATCACCTGGTCGTCCGCGGCAATCACCAGCACCACGATGTCGGTCACTTGCGCCCCGCGCGCCCGCATGGCAGTAAACGCTTCGTGGCCCGGGGTATCCAAAAAGGTAATGGTGCGATTTTCATCCGCCTGTACCTCGTACGCCCCAATGTGCTGGGTAATGCCGCCGAACTCCCCGGCCACCACGTTGGTATGGCGGATATAGTCCAACAGCGAGGTTTTCCCGTGATCCACGTGCCCCATGATGGTTACAACCGGGGAACGGGTAGCCAGGTCTTCCGGTTTATCCTCTTCATCCACCAGCCCTTCCAGGTACTCCGAACCGTACTCTTCCTCTTCCTGCACCGCAAATCCGAATTCCTCCGCCAGCAGCCGGATGGTATCCATATCCAACCGCTGGTTGATGGTAACCACCAACCCTAATTCCAGGCACTTGCGAATGATTTCCGGGGCCGGGACATCTAACAGGTTGGCCAAATCCTGGGTGGATATGAATTCGGTTACTTTGATGACATTGGCGGCGATTTCCTCTTCTCCTTCTTCGGCGCGAATTCTGCGGCGTTTCCGCTTGCCGGTACCGGCGTCGCGCATTTCTGCCAGGGTTTTCTTTAATGCGCTTTCCACCTCTTTCTGGTCAACTTCTTTTTTCTTCTTCTGGCGCTTGCGGCGGCTGCCTTCTTTTTCCGGCGCTTCCACCCCGGCTTCTTCTTCGCCTTCTTCCAGGCCGAGCGCCTGCGGGCGAACGCGCTTGCTTTCGCGCCGGATCATTTCCAGCGCCTTGCGGCGGCGCGCTTCTTTTTCCTCCAGAACTTCCGCCTGGTCTTTTTTCTTCGACTTTTTGCGGTCGCGGCGTTTTTCTTCTACCTCCGGCGTTTCGGTCGCTGTTGCTGCGCGTACCTCGCCAGGCGCTTCGCCGGGCCGGGCGGCTTTTTTCTTCTCTTTTTTGGGCGGTTCTTCTTTGCGCTTCAGGCGTTCCAGGGCGCGTTTCTGGCGCTCCTTTTTCAACATTTCTTCGCGTTGCTGGCGTTCCAGGTATTGGCGGGCCATGGGATGGTCGATAATATCCCCCACCCGCGGAGAAACGGGAATTTCTGTCTCTGCGGCTTCCTCTTCAATCTCTATTATTTCTTCTGCCGCGGGCGTTTCATCGCTTACCTCCGGGGCGGCCTCGGCTTCGATGGTTTCCACGGCTTCCGGCGTTTCCTCAACCGGCTCTTCAGCCAATTCCGCATCCGGCGCGGGCAAATCTTCCGGCGCTTGCTCTTCCGCAACTTCCCCGGCCGTTTCCGGCTCTTCATCGGTTACTTCCACCCCATCCGGGGCCTCCGGGGATATCTCCTCTTCTTCCACTTCCGGCCCGGTTTCCGCAAATTCCTCTTCCTGCGGTTCCTGCACCTCTTCCACCTCGTGAATCCGCTCTTCGCGCCGCTCTTCCCGGCGTTTTTGAATCTTGTCTGCTTCTTTCTTCTCGAAAGAGAACCGCTTCAGGATCAAGTCGTAGGTTTCTTCATCGATCCGCACGTTAGGATTCGTAACCGCAACGCCTTTCTTCTCCAGAAAATCCTTGATCGTCTCCACGGCCAGGTTCAGCTCTTTGGCGACTTGAAACAGTTTTTTCTTTTTACCACTGGCTTCAGACATTGATACTCCTGTTTAACTTATCCCAAAACCCCTTCGCCAATCCTCCGTGATGCAGCCCCAGGATTTTATTACCGCTTATTTTCAACAAACTGATGTCTTCCCCTTTCCGCACCCTCAAGAGCGGGGTTTGGCGCTGGCGAGCGGCGGCGAGGATTTTTTTGAAAGAATTCTCGGCCAGGGAGTCATCCACCAGCACAAAGGCAATTTTCTGTTTTTCGATTCCCCGTCGCACCGCCTCGAAACCGGCCTCGACCTGGCGGGCCTTCCGGGCGAACCCTAACAGGGCTGCCAGTGCAGGATCCAAAACAATGGTTTGAATCTTCTCCATATTGGTTTCTTGATGCTCGATGCTCGATGCTCGATGCTGGATACTCGATGCTGGATGTTCGATACTCGATACTCGATGCTCGATTCTGGATGCGCGATGCTCGATGCTCGATGCTTGATGCTTGATGCGCGATGCTCGATGCTTGATGCTTGATGCTCGATGCTCGATGCTGGATACCTTTTAGAGCTTAAATCCGCCGCCAATATCCTGCATCAAGGATCAAAGATTGAGCATCCGGGATCGAGTATCGAACATCCAGCATCCAGCATTGAGTATCCAGCATCACCGCCATTTAGATATTCAACTGGCTCAAAATCTTCTGGGCGGTTTTTTGCCCGATGCCGGGAATTTCCAACAACCCCTGCAATCCCAGGTTTTTCAATTCTTCGGCGGTATTGATGCCGGCGTTTTTGAGCCTGTCCACCACCGCCGCAGAGAGGCCGGGGATTTCCGCCACGTCCAGCGCTTCTTCGGCGCTCTTTTCGTAGAACTCCGATTCTTTGATCAGTTCGACGTTCACCCCGCTTAACAGTTGCGCCAACTCCCGGTTCAGCTCGCCTTTGCCCATGGCCAGCCCCATATCTTTATCCGGGATAATAGCCACCGCAAAATTCTCTTCCCGGTTGAAGATGATGCGGATCGGTTTGGCGGGGGTCAACGCCCGGCCGATAAAGATTTCCGGCTCGGAGGAGAAGGGAATCACGTCGATTTTTTCCCCGTTCAGCTCTCGCACCACGGATTGAATGCGCACTCCCCGCATCCCCACGCACGCGCCTACCGGGTCGATGCGCTTGTCGATCGACTCTACCGCAATTTTTGACCGCTCCCCCGGCCGGCGAGCCACCCGCTTAATTTCCACGATGCCGTCAAAAATTTCCGGCACTTCGATCTCGAACAAACGGATCAAAAACTGCCGGTCGGCGCGGGAAACGATGATTTCCGGGCGATGGCTTCGGCGGCGGCGGGCGCGCTCGATCTCTTCCGCTTCTTCGCTGCCGGTATCCGGTTTTATCACCTCTTTGATGAGCGCGCGCACGCTGTCCCCCCGGCGTAATTTTTCATTGGGGATGGATTCCGAACGGGGCATGAACATTTCGGTGCGATCTACCACGATAAAATAACCGTGCCGGGTCTCCTGGTGCACGTCGCCGATAACGATCTCCCCCACCCGGGACTTATATTCTTCATAAATTTTCTCTTTCTCATATTCGCGGAGGCGCTGCATCAGGGTTTGTTTGGCGATATTGATCAAGCGCCGCCCGAAATTTTCCGGGTTGACCACTTCGGCGAACAATTCTCCCTCTTCTACTTCCGAATCGACCTTGGAGGCTTCTTCCAGGGAAATTTGGGTGTTAGGATCGGCCACCTGGCCAACCACCTGTTTTTCCACGTAAATTTCCATATCCCCGCGATCGATGTTTACAATAATATCGAAATCCGCCTCTTCCCCATACTTGCGTTTCATTAAGGTTGTAAAAATGTCCTCCAGAATATCGCGCAAATCTTCTTTATCGATGCGTTTTTCCCGGGCAATTTCCGCCGCAGCGGCCACAATTTGGCTTTTCATAAATGTCGTTAACCTCCGAAGTATGCTTTAAAAGTCTATGTTAAATATTGGCATTAATTGGCAGCGACCGCCGGCGGCCGGCAAACCGCTCCGTTACCATTTCAACTGCACCCGGGCTTTGATCAGCGACGCGGTGGGAATGCTCAATTCTTCATCTTTCACTTGCAGCAAAATACGTTCCTCTTCCGCCGCTAACAGTTTTCCGGTAAGCTCTTTTTCCTGCTCATTTTCCCGGAAAACCACCCGCAGCTCCCTGCCCAGGTTCTTGCGAAACTCCCACAACGCCTTGAGGGGCCGGTCCACTCCCGGTGAGGAAACGTTCAGGCGGTAAAATCCCGGAATCACGTCGTGCATATCCAGCAAATCGTTGATCTCCCGGGTCAGCCGGGTAATTTCGGCCAGGGTGATTCCCTGATCGGTATCAGCATAGATATTCACCACCTGGTTGCCGGATTTTCCGTGAATTTCCAATTCTACCAGGTGAACCTGCTCCATTTCCAGGAGCGGGCGGATTATTTCTCTTACTTTTTCCTCGATTTCCAATCTGCCCATGTAACCTGCCCTATATAACAAAAAAGTGGGTTTCGCAACCCACTTTAGAACGCCCCCAATATAAACGGCGGCAATATGGAACGCAAGGGATTTTGTTTTTAGGCCCTTTGGCGTTTTTATTGCAAAAAACCGGCGGAATGGACATTTCGGGGGTATTTGATTCAGCGCGCTATTTTCCCCCGGGTATGCCAGCCCAAAGGCCGCCATAAATGCAACCGGGAAATAAAAAGCGGTTGATCCCGGCGACCGTTCTTCTGTAAATTCTTTTTGGCAAAGATAAGGATGGAAATTGCCGATGAAACGCCCGCTAACCCTGTTCATAACGCTTCTCTGGTTCAGCAGCAGCCCCGGCGGCGAGGTTGCGTGGACATTCGAAGAGCCTTACCGCGACCGCCTGCTCTATGTCCATGCGTTTTTGAATTATGAATTGAACGCTTTCTGGCAGTATGGCTGGGAGCAACGTTTCTTCAGCAGCAACGGTTTTCGACTGACCGTAGGCAGCGTTACCACCACCGACCTGTTAGGCGACGGGCAGTTGGCGCTCAACCCGGATTTGGGCGGGGGATGGCGATTCCGGGGACTGGGAACCTGGCTGGCCGCCCGCCATTTGAACGCGGAGGAAAAATCTACCTTTATGGGGTTTGAACGGCATATCTTCCGGGAATTTTCGATATTCCTGCTCACCGATCCCAGCTACGACAAGGAGAATACCGACGCCTCCCTGGGGGTGCTGGCCGCGGACAAATCCCGGGAAAAATACCTCAGCGCCGCGCTGGTCTGGGAAGATTTTGTGTACGGGGAGAAAAACCCCCGCGGGGGAGTTTCCATTCGAGACCCCCTGGCCTTCCAATGGTTCCTCCGCTACGGAAAGGATAAATGGTGGGTGTACAGCGAGGGAAAACTCTCCACCGGCTTCGAGCGCAGCTTCCCGGACCAGGAGCTGTCTCCGCAGGAACAGTATCATCGCCAGCGCATCCAGCGCCTGCGCGGAAAAGGGTACTACCACCCCGCCCCGACAACGATCCTGGCGGGAAGTCTTTACTATTACCGCTTCGATGAAGCGAAAAATTTTTACCAGGCAGAATATAATTATTGCTACCGTAACGTCCTGTACGGCGGATCTCTGGAATATATTTCCCCCGCGGGAACCCGCGCCCGTTTGCGGGCGCTTTCCCACTATGTTCGCCAGGAGGCCGGTTCGAGCGGTTTTAACAGCCACGATTTTAAACGCGGTGATTTTTTAGCGGGAGTTTTCTACGAACGGATTTTCGCCAGCCACTCCATCGACCTGGGCTACATGGCTTCGTTTTTCGATTGGAACTATAACGGTTTTGCCGGGCAGGGGAACGACCGGCAAAGCGGCTATGTCGATAAACTGAAATTGGGATGGAGCTACGCCTTTGCGAAAAGCGCCCGCATCCATATTTCGATCAGCCATCAAGTGAACGTCGGGGGATTCGGGGGCGCCAACTTGCAGTACCTGATGTTTTTCTAAACCGGTTCATCGCTATCGTTACGGGCAAATGGTTCAATGGCTAAATGGTTGATTCACTACCGTGCACTTTTGTCATTCCCGCATGTTCCCCGCTTAATACCTGCGGGGACAAGCTTTAGCGGGAATCCAGGAAAAATCAAGCCTATGGATGCCCGATTACTACATTCGGGCATGACAAA
>WYBG01000337.1 GCA_011526015.1 Deltaproteobacteria bacterium
ACCCCTTTGTCATGCCCGAATGTCTTTATCGGGCATCCACAGGCCTAAAACTTATAGATTCCCGATAGAAACATTCGGGAATGACCCAGGAGAAAGGGTTCAACAACTTAGTGCGCAATGCACTACCTAAATTTCGCCCAAATTAATGGCGACCTGCTCTTGGGCGAGTAAAGCAGCAAGTCCACTCTGTAGCTCTTTAGCCAGCGGGTCAGCCTGGTTTAGGATAATCTGCAGAACATCGGCGGTATGGTTCAGCACAATTACACCATTCACATGAAACACATCACGCACCAGGTGCAGGAAACCGAACTTCGACACTTTTGTACAGTGTGGGCTCAGCCATCGGCGCATCCACACCAGAAGGTTATGAGCCAGAACTTCCAGTTGGCAGAGGATTTGTTGAGCCGGGAAGCGTTTCTTGTTGCGTTTGGATGTTCCCAGGCCCTGCTTATCTTCTTTGATTTTGATTTCGATACCGCATTGATGTCATCGACAGTGCCGCCGCCCGAATCAATGCGCAAAATGGTATGTTCTCGTTTCTCTGGCGTCAAGTCAAGTGCCTGCTCCGCAGATTCGAGCAACGGCTGCAACGCCCTGTTCAATTGGATTGTGCCACTGAAAAGCTGTTTGACGACAAGCTCTTCGACTCGGGTGGCTACCACATACCCTTCCTGTCGTCCTCGTCGATTCCGTTGCTTGGCGAAGTATCCTTTGCTGGCAAAGGCCGCTTTCTTGCCACACGCACGGCCCGTCATATCCACTTCCAGCAATTGCCAGTCTTGATCATAGTTGTGGCGATAAGCCTGGCTATGCAGTCGAAAAATCCGATTGATTGCTCGCTGCATTTGCTCAACATTCTCCGCAGTGCAGGCATCCAGGGTATCTTGAACCACCGATTGTTCCGCACAGCCTTTTCGACCAAAAGCCGCTTGCAGAGCCGGGTCACTGCGTACCCGTTTATTGATCTCTACCATCCCATGCGCCCCGGCCAGAATGGCAATAAAACCATCGGCCAGCTTTTCAATCGGAGTGTACTTGACCGTTTTCTGGGCAATCTTGACTTCTTGCCCAATGGGTTCCCAAATTTTCATCTTCTGAATCTTTACGCCCAAGGCAACCAGGGTTGCCCGAGCAGAAAGTTGCTGTTGAAAATTCTCGTTACTTCTGATAGACTCGTTCATGGGGATAGCCTCCTGTAAGGATACTTAATCTTTCCTATACAGGTAACCTATCACCGCCGCTTCGTCAAGTCCTGTTCCTCTATGGCAACTCGCCGCTATTTTGGGCGAAATTTAGGTAACTAAATGACATTGACTGCCTACTTGCCTACTGCCCCGCGCTCAGCACGCCGCTTCCAACTTCGGATAAGGCGCGGGAAGGTCGATGAGGTGGCCGGATTTTTGGGATTTGGTATAGAGATAGAACCGGTTCACCGGGCTGGGTTCGATAACCAGGGGAACCCGCTCGACCACCGGGATGCCGAAGGCCTCCACCCCGGCGATTTTTTTGGGATTGTTGGTCAACAGGCGGATGGATTTCACGCCCAATTTGTGCAGCATGGCCGCGGCCACGTCGTAGCGGCGCAGGTCGTCGGGAAAACCCAATATATGGTTGGCTTCCACGGTATCGTAGCCCTGCTCTTGCAGCGCGTAGGCGCGGATTTTATTGCCCAGGCCGATTCCCCGCCCCTCCTGGCGCATATAAAGCACCATTCCCCGCTCCTGTTCGGAAATATATTTGAGGGCGCTTTGCAGCTGCTCCCGGCAGTCGCACTTCAGGGAGCCTAACACCTCGCTGGTGAGGCATTCGGAGTGCACCCGCACCGGGATCTGCTCCCCCTCCTCGATCTCGCCTTTGATAATCGCCAAATGCTCTTTATGATCAACGGTGTTGCGAAACACAACCACCTTGAAATCGCCGTACAGGGTCGGAAGATTGGTCTCGGCGTAAATCGAAACCTTTTCCTTCAGACGAACAAGCATGTGAAGCTCCTTTCCACAGTTTGATGAGGTTCCAAAACACGTGCACGCTTTTAGATGATCGATAGGCGGATTGGATACAGGGTATTTTTGCCGGGGAAATAATTTTCTCGTTCCACCGGTCTCCGGTGGAACGCACTGCGCGATGCTCTGCATCGCGTCATGCTACGACTCGGCGCAGAGCCCCGACGGGTCGGGGTGAACGAGTTGTAAATGCGTAACCCCAGTTACGAATAATTTTTTGAATCATTTTGCCAATAAATTATTCTGCAGAATTTATTCTGCACGGTTAGTGCAAAATGAATTTTGCACTCCTTTGGCTATCCAATGACAACTAAATGACCATCAATGACTACCGAATGACCACTGAATGACCACCAAATGACCACTACCCACCTCTCTTCCGGATAGTCTCCTTCAGAATCTTCGCCACTTCGTTCATGTGGTAGGGTTTGGGCAGAAAGCCGTCGATGTGGGAATATTTGTGGATGATTTTCTCCTGGTCCGCGTAGCCGCTGGAGAGCAGGATGCGGATCTTCGCATCGATGCGGTGGATCGCTTTGACGGTGGCGATCCCGTCCATGTGCGGCATGGTGTAATCGACAATGGCCACGTGGATGTTGGGGGTGCTGCGGGCAATCTGCAGGGCATTTTCCCCGCTCTCCGCCGCCAGCACGTTGTAGCCTAAGGTAACCAGCAGCTCGCCGAGGGTTTCCCTTATGCCCGCTTCGTCATCCACGATCAAAATATTTTCATGGCCGTTCGTCGCCGGCGCGGGCGCTGGTATGGCCGCCGGGGCAGCAATCTCCGCCGGTTTCAGATAGACGTGAAACGCGGTTCCCTTTTGCAGCCGGGATTCCACCGCGATGTGCCCGCCGTGGCTCTGCACGATGCCGTACACCACCGCCAGGCCCAGCCCGCTGCCCTGGTCCACGCTCTTGGTGGTAAAAAACGGATCGAAAATTTTATCCAGGTGCTCCGGGGCTATCCCCGCGCCGGTATCGCGCACGCTGATCGTCACGTAGCGCCCCGCGGGCCCGTTCGGGGGGGTAAACTCTTGCAGGGCGGTCTGGAAAGTAAGAACGCCCCCCTGCGGCATGGCGTCGCGGGCGTTCAGGGCCAGGTTCATCAGCGCCTGGTTGAGGTGGGTTTCATCGGCGTTGACCGGGGGGGCCGCGGGGTCCAACCGCAATTCGATTTTGATCCGGCTGCCCAGGGCGTTGCGCAGGGTCTCCGCCAGCCGGCGGATCAGTTGATTGGGCGAGAGCGGGGCAAGGTTCACCTCGTGGGTGCGGGAGAACATCAGCAGCTGGCGGTTCAGCTCCGCGGCCCGCTCCGCCGCGGTCTGGATAATGTAGGCGCGTTTCAGCGCCTCTTCCCGGTCGCCCGCTTTAGCGCGCAGCAAATCCACGTTGGGAATGATGATTCCCAGGATATTGTTGAAATCATGCGCGATCCCGCCTACCAGGGTTCCTAGGCTCTCCATTTTCTGCAAATGGAATACCTGCTGGCGGGAATTTTTCAACTCGGAGTTGGCCTGTTCTAAGCGCCCGGCTTTCTCGCGCACGGCCTGGAACAGGCGAATCTTGTCCAGGGTGATGGCGGATTGGTGCGCCAGGGCGGTGATGAGGTGCATGTCTTCGGTGAAGAAAACCCCCTTGCGGCGCTGCACGTACACCGCCGCGCCGTATTTATAATCCCGGTCGCACAGCGGCACGGTGATGAGGTAGAGCGGTTCCGGCTTGCTAATTCCCAATTCTGCCAGATCGGGCGCTTGCAGGCTCTCTTCCGCCAAAAAATAGGATTGATTCTCCCGGTAGGTTCGCCAGATCACGCCTTCGCCGTCTCCAATGGGATGGAGCCGCTGCAACAGTTTTTCCGGGTGGGATTTGACCGGGGCCAGGTGGTTTTTTCGTTCATCCCACAAAAACACCGCGCACTCCTGCGCTTCCACCATCTCGCTGCCGGCGGAGACCAGGATATCTACGATCTCCCGGTTGGAATTGCAGCGAATAATGTCATAACTGACTTTGATGAGGTTTGCCAATTTCCGGGCATATTTCATATTTTTTTCATGGGCGGCTTCTAACTCCGCGGTTTTTTGGAGCAATTTTTGATTGAGCGCGGCAAGGCGATGCTGGTTTTCCAGGATTTCCTGCTGGGTAAGGAACTTGTCGGAAACGTCCAAAATGGCAACCACCAACCCCCGGGAATCGCCCTGCGCTTCCCGCAGCACGGTAACGTTGATTTCCACGATCTTTTTGCGCCCGCCGGGAAATCCGATCGCGGCCAGGTAGCCTTCCACGTTGCCCCCGGCGGCGGCTAAGTGGCTCTGAATGATGTTGAAATCATTCGCCCCGAGTAGTTTTCCCAGGTTGGCGGCCACCAGTTCCGCGAGATCGGTTTCGAAAAATTTAGCGGCGCTTCCGTTGGCCTGCAAGATACTGCCGGATGGATCGGCCAGCAGGAGGGGAACCGGGGTGAGCTGGAAAAGGGGGCTTTGCCGGGAGTGAAGCGGGGGAGCGCCTCCCCCTTCTCCCGAAAGCGCCGCGGCGGGAAGATGATCCTCCCCGGCCTCGAAATATTCTTCGATAATTTTAGCGGCTAACTGCGCCGGGCGGGAGAGCGCCCGGGCAAACAGAACGGTAAGCAGCGCCAGGAGCGCGCCCAGGACCCCGGTGAAGAGGGCGGCCTCGCGGATTTTGCGGGCCATTTTTTCATCCAGCCAGCGGGGAGTGAACCCGGCCATTAGGTATCCCTGGGTTTCCCCGTTATAGATAACCGCCTGGCGAATCAATAAATGTCCCCCGGCCTCCGATTCATTCAGGTTAGATTGGCGGAACTGGTTGAGCAGGGAGGCGTGCTCTTCATCCCGCAGCCCGAAAACGCGTTTTCCGCTCGCGGCGGATAGGTAGAGAAAGGAAACCTCCTCCCGGTTAGTTAGCGGTTGCAGGGTTTGTTCGATAAAATCGGTTTGATAGAGCCACAGGCTGGCGGCGATTTTTTCGGAGAGGGCTTCTAATTCTGAGCGCGCCTCCCGGAAAAAATCTCGCTTCAATTGTTCCCTCTCCCGGTAGAGAGCGTATCCCTGGAATAAAATGAGCAGGATGAAGATAACCGCGGATAAAGACCAGAGTTTAGGGCGGATCGAAACCTGATTCAGCGGCTTTTTCATGGTAGCGCTTGCTCCCGCAAGGGTAAATTGCCGTGAAACTCCCTTTCGCCAAAGAAATCCGAATGAAACGGCCTTAATTTAGGAGATCAGGCGCAGGGAGTCAAGAGAGATAAACGGGCTGCCGGGCGGTTTTTTGCTTGCTCGTTTACCGGCAGCGCCCTAAATTGCCCGGCAAGGGAACGTTGAATTGCCGGCGCAGGCGGCGCCAAAGCGGGAAACTCTCACTCAGCAGCGAAAGGAAGCAACATGGCTCAACCCCTGGAAGCGGCGCGCGCGGTTCTGGCCGGCGTGAAACGAGACTTGATGAATAAAGCGAACGTGGTGGCGGTGGGGATCGGTTACAAGACCGCCGGCGGGGTGCAAAGTGCAGAACTGGCCATCATCTGTTCGGTGGAAAAGAAACTGCCGGAAGCGGATTTGCCCGCCGCAGACCGGCTTCCCGGTTCTTTGCAGGGAATTCCCACGGACGTGATCGAGACCGGGCGGATCGTTGCGCAGCAGGATCCCACCGGCAAAATTCGCCCGGTTCCGGGGGGCGTGAGCGTGGGGCATCGCGCCATTACCGCGGGAACGTTAGGGTGCTGGGTGAAAAAGAACGGGGAGTTTCACGTCCTCTCCAACAACCACGTGCTGGCGGACAGCAACCGCGCTTCCATCGGCGACGCGATTTTGCAGCCGGGGCCGCATGACAGCGGGGTCTATCCCCGGGATAAAATCGCCGAATTGAGCGAGTTCATCCCCATCAAATTCGGGGGGCCGGATAACCTGGTGGACGCCGCCATTGCCCGGGCGGTGGAAGGGGAAAACGGGGGATCGGGCTGCGCGTTTGCCGGGGCGATTGCCCGGGTGCTCAACCGCGGGGCCGCGGCCGCGGGCCGGAAAACCCGCCTGAAGCCGGTGAAAATCAGCGCCATCGAAGACCTGGTGCGCAACGAAATTCTGAACATTGGGGTGGTCAACGAGCTGGCGGAAGCCGAGCTGGGAATGGAAGTGAAAAAAATGGGGCGCACCACCGGCCTGACCTTCGGCGCGGTGCAACAAATCGACGCCACCGTGAAGGTGGATTACGGCAACCAGTCGGCCTTCTTTGTGGACCAGGTGATTACCACGGATATGAGCCAGGGCGGCGACAGCGGTTCCGCGGTGGTCGCCAAAAACGACAATAAGCTGGTCGCGCTGCTCTTTGCCGGCAGCGATACCATCACGGTGATGAACCGGATTCAGAACGTGTTTTCGGCGCTGGGGATTACCTTTTAGTATGGATTAATGGATTAATGGAGTAATGGATTGTTGGATTATTGGATCGCCCGGCTGAACCGTTCAATTGTTATCCAACCATCCATTCCCCCACCAATCCATCAATCCAACAATCCAGTACTCCATTACTCCAACACTCCTTTACTCCAACAATCCATCAACGCCTCCCTCCCGGCGTTCACTCCTCTAAACCATCTATCAGCTTCGTCTCCAGCAATATCCAGTTGACCATCTCCCAGTCGAACCCCTTGCCCTGCAAATGGCGGATCATTTTTTCGCGGCGTTTGGGGAGGGGAACGTGGCGGTTGCGGGCTAAAAATTTCTCGGCGATTTCCCGGGCGACCTCTTCCTGGGGCTGCTGCTGGAAAAATTCTTCTAAAATCGGCTGGAAAATGGCCGGGGGTACGCCCCGGGCGAGCAGTTTTTCCCGCAGCAGGTTTTTGCCGCAGGGGCGGAGCAGCAGTTCGTCGTGGATGAACTGGCGGGTAAATTTCTCATCATTGATCAAATCTACCTTTTGCAAATCGCTCAGGGCCGGCTCGATAAGCTCCGGAGGGTACCCCTTGCGCAGAATTTTCAGCAGCAGCTCCTTGCGGCTGTGGGGGCGGACGGCCAGGTATTTGAGCGCCTGGTCTTTGGCGCGGCGAACGCCGTCTTCCCGCAGGATTTGCCGGTATTCTTCATCGCCGAAGGATTTCCCCGGCGCGAACCCATATTTAGCCGCGGTTTCCGGGCTGAAAATCTGCTCCTCGCCGCTGTCCCAGTAAACGATGAATCGCTCCGGGCGGCGGCGCTTGAATTCGATGTGGATGATCTCAGGCATGAAAAACGGGGTTGGGTGTTCGGGTGTTATGGTGTTTGAGTCTTTTCAGTACCCGGAAATATCGAAGTACCGGAACACCAAAACACTATAACACTCCGAACATTTTACTCTTTTTTCGCCGCTTTTTTCGGCTCGGCAGCTTTGGGCTCCTGGGGAGCGGGCTCGGCTTCCTGCGAATCTATGTTGAGTTTCTGGCGTACTAATTTTTCCAGTTTGTCCCGGAACTCGAGGTTCTCTTTGAGAGACGATTTCACGTTCTCGCGCCCCTGGCCTAAGCGCTCCTCCCCGAAATTATACCAGGTGCCGCTTTTTTGCACGATGTTCAACTCCGTGGCCAAATCCAGCAGATCGCCTTCTTTGGAAATGCCTTCCGAATACATGATGTCGAATTCGCACTCCTTGAACGGCGGGGCCATTTTGTTCTTCACTACCTTCACCTTGGTGCGGTTGCCGACCAGATCCTCCCCGCTTTTGATCGAGGCCACCCGGCGGATATCAATACGGATGGAGGTGTAAAACTTCAGCGCCCGCCCGCCGGTGGTGGTTTCCGGGTTTCCGAACATCACCCCGATTTTTTCCCGGAGCTGATTGGTGAAGATAACGCAGGTGTTGGATTTGCTCACCGTAGCGGTCAGCTTTCGCAGCGCCTGGGACATCAGCCGGGCCTGCAAGCCCATGTGGGAATCGCCCATCTCCCCGTCGATCTCCGCCCGGGGCACCAGCGCGGCCACGGAGTCGATCACCACCACGTCCAGCGCCCCGCTGCGCACCAGGGTTTCCACAATCTCCAGCGCCTGTTCCCCGTAATCCGGCTGGGAGACCAGCAAATTCACCGTATCCACCCCCAATTTGCGGGCGTAGAGGGGGTCCAATGCATGCTCGGCGTCCACGAACGCGGCCAGCCCCCCGGTTTTTTGAGCTTCGGCAATGATGTGCAGCGCCAGGGTGGTTTTCCCGGAAGATTCCGGGCCGTAGATTTCCACGATCCGCCCCCGGGGAATCCCCCCGATGCCCAGGGCGAAATCCAGCGAGATGGAGCCGGTGGGAATCACGTCCGCCTTCACCTTGGGGCGGTCGCCCAACCGCATAATGGAGCCTTTTCCGAACTGGCGCTCTATCTGGGTCATCGCCAGACCCACGGCCTTTTGTTTATCTTCGTTTTCCATACTCATGCTTCCCTCAATTGTTAAAATTGATATAGTGAACGAAAATACACGTTCAAATATAAAGCGGCTAATTCAGATATACAATAGTAAAAATTGTTAATTTTGTTGGTAGTAATGCGTAACTCGTATGCGTATTCCGTATTGCGTATTCCGTTTTTGTTACGCATTACGCATCACGTTTTACGAATTACGAAATACGGAATACGGAATACCCATCCCCCCTCAATACCCCTCATGCTCAGTCCGCCGGATGATCTCCTCCTGCAACGCCGGGGTGAGGTCCACGAAGTAGTCGCTGTAACCGGCCACCCGCACGATCAAATCGCGGTATTCCGCCGGGTGCTGCTGCGCTTTGCGCAGGGTCTCCGCGCTCACCACGTTGAACTGCACGTGATGCCCGTCCATCGCAAAATAGGAGCGGATCAGGTGCGCTAACTTCGCGAGGCCCTCGTCGTCGGCCAGCAGGCCGGGGGTGAATTTCTGGTTTAGCAGGGTGCCGCCGGTGCGCAGGTGGTCGATCTTGGCGGCGGATTTCAGCACCGCGGTGGGCCCCTGGCGGTCCGCTCCCTGCACCGGGGAAATCCCTTCCGAAAGCGGCATCCCGGCCTTTCTGCCGTCCGGCGTCGCTCCTACCACGCTCCCGAAATAGACGTGGCAGGTGGTGGGCAGCAGGTTGATGCGGAAAAACCCGCCTTTGGTGTTGGGCCGCCCGTCCACCGCCGCAAAATAGGCCTCGAAGACCTGCTTCAGCAGCGCGTCGGCGTAGTCGTCGTCGTTGCCGTATTTGGGGGTATCGTTCAACACGGCGCGGTGCAGGGATTCGTATCCCGCGAAATCATCCCGCAGCGCCCGGAGCAGCTCCGGCAGGGTAAGGATCTTGCGGTCGAAGACCTGGTATTTGATCGCCGCCAGCGCGTCGGTGATGCTGCCCAACCCCACTCCCTGGATGTAAGAGGTGTTGTAGCGCGCCCCCCCGGCGTTGTAATCCTTGCCTTTCGCGATGCAATCGTCGATCAGCAAGGACATAAACGGTGCGGGCATATAGCGGGCGTAAATCCGCTCGATCACCCGGTTTCCCTTGATCTTGACGTCGATGAAATGCTGTAGCTGTTGTTGGAAGGCGGCAAACAGGTCTTCAAAGCTGCGGTATTCCGCGGGATCGCCGGTTTCCAACCCGATCTGCTTCCCGGTGCGGGGATCGACCCCGTTGTGCAGGGTGATTTCCAGCACCTTCACCAAATTGAAGTAGCCGGTGAGGATGTAAGCCTCTTTCCCGAACGCCCCGGTCTCCACGCAGCCGCTGGCCCCGCCGTTGCGGGCGTCGAGCAGGCTCTTGCCCTGGCGGAGCATCTCCTGCACGATGGCGTCGGTGTTGAAAATCGAGGGCTGCCCGAAGCCGGTGCGCACGATTTTCAGCACCCGTTTGAGGAAGCGATCGGGATTCTTCTTGCTGATCTGCGCCATGGAGCTGGGCTGCAGGATGCGCATCTCTTCGATCACGTCTAAAATCAGGTAAGAAAGCTCGTTCACCGCGTCGGAGCCGTCCTCCTTTACCCCCCCGAGGTTAATGAGGCAGAAATCGGTGTAGGTGTTGCTCTCCTGGGCGGTCACCCCCACCTTGGGCGGGGCGGGCTGGTTGTTGAACTTCACCCAGAAGCATTGCAGCAGTTCCCGGGCGCCCTCTTTGGTCAGCGTTCCTTCCGCCAACTCCTTTTGGTAGAAGGGAAAGAGGTGTTGATCCAGCCGCCCGGGGTTGAAGGAATCCCAGGTGTTCAGCTCCGTGATCACTCCTAAGTGCACGAACCAGTAATATTGCAGCGCCTCCCAAAAGGTGGCCGGCGCGTGGGCGGGAACCCGCTCGCAGTTGCGGGCGATTTGCTCCAATTCCCGCCGGCGCGCGGAATCGCTCTCCTGCTGCGCTAATTCGCGGGCTTTTTCGGCGTGGCGTTTGGCGAAGGCGATCAGCGCTTCCGCGCAGATAGCCATAGCTTGCAGTTGCTCTCGCTTCTCGAAGGCTTCCGTATCGTTGTAAAAATCCAGTCGTGCGATGGTCTCCTGGATCTCCTGCCGGAAATCCAGCATCCCCTTGCGGTAAATTTTGCCGTCCAGCACGGTGTGGCCGGGGGCGCGCTGCTCCATGAACTCGGTGAAAATCCCCGCTTTGTAGGCCGCTTTCCAGTCCTCATCCGTCTCCGCGAAGATGCGCTCGCGGATCGATCTTCCTTTCCAGAAGGGAATGATCTTCTCCCGGTAAATCTGTTTGGTTTCTTCATCGGAAGCGAAGGGAATTTTTTCCCGGGAATGCAGGATTTCCAGGTCTTGCAGGCTGTGCACGCACAGTTCCGGGTAGGTGGGAGTGGCTTTGGGCGCCGGCCCGCGCTCGCCCACGACCAGTTCCCCGGGGTTGATGCAGACGGTTTTGTTTTCCAAAACGTGTTTGAACGCCAGCGCCCGGGCCAGCGGCGCGGAAACCCGTTCGGCGACGCCGCCGGCGTAAAATTCGGTCATCAGCAGAGCCCGCTCCGGGGAGAGGGAGGGCCTGGCGTTCAGGCTTTGCTCGCGCAGTTTCTGTACTCTCTCGTTCATGTTCATACCTTTCCGGTTGATACGGAGTATCAAGCTTCAGCTTGACGCGTGAAACTAATGAACTTTGAGAAATTAATCGTGCCATTTCAACAACCGTGGCCGCGACGCAGAGCGTCGCCATCCATCGCGCGCCGATGCAGAGCATCGGCACGAGCAGCCCGAGGTAGCACGGTTACTTAATCGAACTTCACAAGTTTGACGCTCCCGGTTCTTGAATCCATTATCCGCCTATTTTAACTTCATATCCCATTGATACAAATCTATCTTCAACCCTGCTCAACTCCTCTGCAGATTGAACCTCCAAATGGCCCAGCCGGTCGGGCAAGCCAAACCGTTTGCGCTTGTCTTCGCTGAGGAGATTGTAGGGCAGGAGACCGACCCGTTGAATATTTTTGAGCGGGCGGATAAACTCTGCGATTTGCCCCAGGTTTTCCTCCGTATCGGTGACGCCGGGAATGAGGGGAATGCGAATGATGAGGGGTATGCCGGTTCCGGAGAGCTTTTGCAAATTATTCAGGATGGGGATATTGGAAACGCCGGTGTAGCGGAGGTGCTCCGCCTCATCCATCAATTTGAGATCATAGAGGAACAGGTTCACCCGGGGGAGAATTTTTTCGATCGCAGCCCAGGAGGCGTAGCCGCAGGTATCCAGAGCGCGGTGTATCTCCCGCTCCGCGCAGGCGTTCAACAGGGCCAGGAGGAAATCCGCCTGCATCAGGGGCTCCCCGCCGGAAAAAGTTGCCCCCCCGCCGGATTGATCGTAAAAAATGGTATCTTTTTCGATTTCCCGCAGCACCTCTTCAACGCTCACCATTCTGCCGATGGTTTCCCGGTTTTCGGCTTCAGAAGGGGGCGGGCATCCCCGGTGGTTTGAGGCGGCAATCGTTTCGATCCCCGGGTTCATGCTTTCCGGGTTGTGGCACCACCGGCAGCGCAGCGGGCATCCCTTGAAAAACACCGTGGTGCGGATGCCGGGGCCGTCATGCACGGTGTACTTACGCAGTTCGAAAATGACGCCGGTGGGTTCCATAACTTTGTAGCGCTCTGCGCCTTAGTGGCTGAATAACTGATGTTACGCATTTTGCCACAGAGAACGCATAGTTTACATCAACATTTTCAGTGTTTTTACTTCTCAGCGTAGTCTTAGAATAAATAAACATTTGATTTTCTCTGTGCCCTCTGTGACTCTGTGGCAAATTTTTTGACCTGCGT
>WYBG01000338.1 GCA_011526015.1 Deltaproteobacteria bacterium
CCGTAGAGCTTGACCAGGAAGGGAGTTCCTTCGTTCATCTTTTTGGTCCAATTGTCAATCACCTGGGGAATAATGGATGCCGCGGCCACGCTGCCAGCCCGGGCGCCGGCGTTCAGAACGGCTGCGGAGGGAGTATTTCCGGCGCCAGATTCTACGACTTGCGTCAAGGCTAATTTCTCACCCGTGGAAGCATCCACGATTTTACACTTGAAGGTGGCCGTGGCCTTGAACACCTTACCCGAGGCCGGCATCCCTTCGATGATCCCGCTGCCCATCAACAGGTATTGCGCCCCGGCGTCTTTGGCGGCTTCGGCAATGCGGGCAATTGCCTCGGGGTCATCATAGGCGTTGTCCATAAAAAACTCGCCCATATTGGCGATTTCCCGACCGCGAATTTTATTCACCTGCTCGCGATCCACCAGGGTGAATCCCTTTTTGTTGAGTTCCTCTTCCAGGGCAATGGCGGACGCGGCGTCTTCGATAATGACCTTCCCGGAGGAGGAAACACTGACCTCCTGGATGAGCGACATGATTTTGGGATCGCCGGCCAGGTTTTTCAAAATTCCCAGGGTCTTCAGCTCCGTTCCCAACTGTGCGGTATTGACGGTAGCCTGGATCTCCACAGAATAGATATTCCCTTTCCGGCCTTCGTTCAATACTTCATGGTTGGAGACGTACCCGCTGGCCCTGGAATAGATATTATCCGAGATCAACTGGAAATTTTGCACAATGGTAGAGGCTTCCACGTAAACCCCCAACCCTTCTTCCACCGCTTTGCGAAAGGCAACTTCCAGGGCTTGCTGGCGGGCGCCTAATGTATTATCCCCGCTAATTTGCGCTTCCCCGGTTACGGTAACGATCTTGCCCTGGCTAAACGCGACAGGCGCAAAGAGGATACAGAGCAAGGGCAGTATGGTACGTCGGATGAATATCATCGGTTGGCCTCCTGATTTGTGGTTTACTTCCCGGGAAACTATTCAGTTTTCAGCCTTCAGCCCTCGGCTATCAGTATTGAAGCGGCGTAAGGGATGCTGCAAAGAGCCTGCCCCGGCGCTTTGCAGCGACAGATATAAAGCGGCTGCCGGGGAAGCGGGCTTCGCCCGGCAGCCGGGGGTAAGCAACCCTCCTTCTTGGGTAGTCCTAAAGAAGTAATGCGGACCATCATTCAGCGTCCCCGATCTTGTCATTCCCGCAAAAGCGCATAGGCGTAAACCTAAGAGATTTCGGTGAACATTCGGCTACCAGCCTCGTTCCCAAACTGAAGTTTGGAAACGAGTTTGGCCTGAACCCCTGGGCAACTTCTTCTGCCCCGAATAAGTTATTCGCGCATCCGCCACCTTTACCGCCAAGCAAATTTCCAAGCGCCTCATTGACGGGATTTCCGCTGGCATCCACCTTGCGTTTGGCTTTACAATTTTTGGTGATGGTTTTGCTGGCAATGATCTTCCCGGTCTTTGGTATAAGCCGGGATTGTAATGGATAGTAGAATCCCAAGGAGATAAATGAACTTAGTTCTACACATCGATCACTCCTCTGTTTTTATATCGATCCCTAAACCGTGGTCCCGGTATCACTTCATCATGATCATCTTATTCACCTTCCGGTATTCGCCGGCCTCGAAGCGGTATATGTAAATTCCACTGCCTACTTTGACACCGGCGTCATTTCGCCCGTCCCAAACCACCTGGTGATTGCCGGCCTCCATTTGCCCCTTTACCAGCGCCCGCACTTGTTGACCCAGCACGTTGTAAATGGTTAATTCGACCTCCGCTGCTTGCGGAAGCCGGAAACTGATGGTGGTGGCAGGGTTAAAGGGATTGGGGAAGTTTTCGATTTTATATGTCTGTAGCTGTTCTGTTTCTGAAGTTAGCTTGATGATTTCCCCGGATACTTTCAGGTAGGGCAACAAATCCGTAAACGTCTCTGCTGCAGCCAGGGCGCTGAAGTTTGTGGATACGGATGCAGTTGAGCCGGCTTCTCCTATTGCTTTAAATTGCAGATTCAGGATGTTGACAATCCCCGCTGCCCCATACGGATTGGCGTTGGCAACTATAAGTTTGCCATTTTTTACATCCAGGTCATTGACCAACGGGGTTTCAAAGCCCTCGGCGCTGCCGCCGGTGTACTTCACCAGTTGTAGAATAGCAGGATCCCACTCCAGGGCGGCGGTGAAGCTGCCCAGCTTATCCGATGATTGAGACATGTCGAGCAGCAGCGGAACATCTACCATATTCCCCGTAACAGCCTCTCCATTCAGCGGGAGTGATGATGCAATTATTTCTCTTCCCTTTACCTTGGGAAGTGTAGCGGAACTGAGTAAGGGCGCTAAAGTAGGAGCCGGGGGGCAGAAGAGTTGTCCCACCGGGTAAGGCACCGGTATTCCGACGTCATAGGAAAGAACGATTAAGGCATCGGTAGAGTTGGTTTCACTGCTATAGTTTACATCTCCGAATCCATAAGTAATACGATCCAGGAACAATGGGGGAAGCTGCGTTCCGACATCGTAAGAAAGCATAACTAATGCATCCGTGGAGTTGACCAGGTTATCTACATTTACATCTCCCAACAACCCCTCCTCGACCAAAGTCACCGGTTTATCCTTTAGGGTAAGAATATCCAGGAGATTGGTTGTGGTAGAAGCAGCGGTCATGGAGGAGAATTCCAAATCTAATGTATCTAAGCTGCTGATAGGGCCAATTACATCAAAGTAAACATCCAGAATGTCTACAATGTTGCCCACTCCATTGGGATTAGCGCCGCTGAAGGTGACTTGCCCGGGAGTGTTGTTAACGGAGCCGGTAAAGCCTGATAACAGTCCCGAATTGCCGCTATATTGCAATAGCGCCGGGTCCCAGTTCAGGGTACCGTCAAAGCTGCCCAGGAGATTATTGGGGGACGCCGCGCGGGTCATATCCACCTTAACCTTTGCGGTGATGGAGCAGTTTTGAGGCAGGTAGGTGGGGGCGATAACGGAAGCTTCAATAGAGGTAACACGACCTGGAGCGCAGGTGGTAAAATTGTCGAATCCAAGACCGAACGCCCCTGGCGCGTTCCTTGTTCCTACGAACCTTATGGAGTAGATATCAGCCGTATCTCTACTGAACGACCAGAAGGTCGCTAACGCGTCGCCTGTTCCTGGATCGCCCGCCATTATGATGACCTGCTCGAGGATCTGCCCCGAACTATCGCGTGCTTCGACGGTGAAGGTCTCATCGAAGTCGATATCGAGTACGCTACCACTTGCAGTATCGATGGGGAAAGCGAAGCTCACAATCAGAGGCGGTGCATTAAGTCCAGATAATACTCCATCGTCTGTTAGGAAAAATGAACCAATGTTCTGACCCGGGGCAGGCGTGTCAGGGCCGAACGCTCCACCAAAGGCGGTTGCCGGTGCGCCAACTTTCGCAAGTCTCGGCAGCTCGCCATTTTCCAAACTAAAGGAAATACCTAATGAGTCGAAGAACTGGGTGCTGATGAGGAGACCTTCCACAGGCGTCTCTCCTGGAATTGTCTCAAAATCAAGTATCGCACATCCGAGAGTGTCCATTTCTTGTCCTAAGGCTGTTCCAGCAGAAATTACCAGAAAGACGATTATGGACAGGGTACCACAAATGATTTTTTTTTGTTTAATGCTTCTCACTGCGTATTGTCTTTTCATTAATTAATACCTCATAATTTGTATTGTTGACATAATTGAGTCTTTGATTCCTTATTCTTTAATGGTAGAGTGGCTATTGGAAATTGCCCTATCCCTCCTGCTCACCATTGTATCACTCGCTTCTGTTTCAAATTAAGGTGAGGTAAAGATAGCCCGTGGAAGCGATTCGTTTCAATACGCTGATTTCCGAGAGAATACAGTTTTTGGGCGGCGCTTCAGGCCGTAGCTCCTGAGCATCTTGCCCGGCAGCGAACTAAGCAAATCGCTTAATGCCGCCGAACAGTTTGCCAATGCAATCGCTCGTTCGCTTGCCATTTAGCCGATTGATTTATTCAATCCGAATTAGATATAATGTGAACGGCTCTCCAGGGAGCTTTTTGATCGGTTAGATGCCGGATGTGCGATACTCGATGCCGGTAGCCGCCAGAAACAAGTAACCAGCTACCAGCAGCCAGTAACCGGCGCCCACACCAACAGAAGTAATTTTCCGTTTTCCGGCAAGCCGGTAGCGCTTATATTCCGGGCAACTCTTAGCATTACAGTGAGCGATCAATTTCTTTGGAGTGAAGATTGCCTGAGTTGCCGCGTGAATTCTGGACTGCCGTCAGTTTTACTCTCCTCGCCATTGCCCTGGTGGTCGGCGCGTATATCGTTCACCTGTTGGTCTCTCACCGCCGCCTGCAAGATCAGCAGTTGTTTTCTGCCGGGGTGTTGAACGCCAGCGCCGCGTTGATTGTGGTGCTGAATATGGATAACCGGGCGGCGGCTTTCAACAAGGCATTCGAACGGTTAAGCGGTTATAGCGCCCGGGACATTCAAGAACAACCGGCGCTGGCGCAGGACATTCTGCCGGGCATTCTGCTGGCCGCACCCCGCCCCGGCAACCATTCGCCGGATTTTCAGGGTTCCCACCAGGAAATTCACACGCTAAGATCCCGGGATGGGCGGGAATACCAGGTTGACTGGCAGATCAGTTATCTGAAAGATTCCGGGGGCAAGATTATTCAAAAAATCGCCTCCGGGTTGGACGTTACGGACTTAAAACGGGCGGAAAAGAAGGTGCTGGAGTCGCAACAACAGCTTTTGGAATACCAGAAAATGCTGCGGGAGATGGCGGAACTGGCGGAGGAGGAAGAGCGCCGCCGCATCGCCGAGCAACTGCACGACCGCATCGGCCAGTCCCTGGCGCTGGCGAGCATTAAAATTGGGGATTTAAATCGGCAGGCTTCTTCCAAAGAAATTCAGCGCCTCTTGGAAGAGCTCGACGCTAACATTCAAAACATTCTCAAGAACACCCGCTCCCTGATTTTCGAGATCAGCCCGCCCAGCCTCCACCAGTTCGGGCTGGTTCCGGCGCTCGGCACCCTGGCAAAACGCTTCATGGAAGATCACCAGGTTAAAATCATTTTTGAGGATGACGGGCAGGAGAAGCCGCTGGAGGATAACATTGCCTTGCTGTTGTTCAAAGCGGCGCGGGAATTGTTGGTGAACGCCAAAAAACACGCCCACGCCCGGCAAATCCGGATTTATACTCGCCGCAATCAGGATTATTTTCAATTCGAGCTCCGCGATGACGGGGTGGGGTTCGACCATGACCCGTTTTCCCTGCCGCCCGAATCCCTGGCCGCGCCAAAGCCCGGCGGGGGCGGCTTCGGGTTGTTGAACATCAAAGACCGGGTGGAATACTACCGGGGCAGCTTCACCCTGGAAACTTCCCCGGGTAAGGGCAGCCGGTTTCTCATCGAAATGCCCTGTAAGAAACAGTAGGCTGCCTACTTCAACTTGGAGGGAACCGCAAAACAAAAGGAGCCGGAATGAGTATCGAAGTGTTGTTAATCGATGATGACACCATGCTCCGGGAAAACCTGCGCCACGGCCTGGAACACGAAAGCGATATTCGCGTGGTGGGAACGGCGGGAAACTGCATCGAGGGAGTAGAGTTGGTGCGTAAATTACAGCCAGAGGTGGTAGTGATGGACATCGCCTTTAAGCGCGGGGAAATGGACGGCATTCAGGCGACCGAGGAAATCCTGAAAATCGACGAAAACATCCGCGTCATCGCCCTGTCCATCCATGGTGAGCTGGTCTATGCCAAACAAATGGTTTCCCTGGGCGCTTCCGGGTATATATTGAAAGAAAATACCACCGCGGACTTGATCGAAGCCATCAGGGCGGTAACTAACGGCCAGCACTATTTCAGCAAAGAAGTGAAAACCGCCATGCTCGAGGATTACCTGGAAAGTTTTCAACGCCAGGAGAAACCGAAACCGGTCAAGCTCAGCGAGCGGGAGCTGGAAATCCTGCGCCTGATTGTCAAAGAATACAACCCCAAAGAAATTGCCGACAGGTTAAACATCACACCCAAAACCGTGGCCA
>WYBG01000339.1 GCA_011526015.1 Deltaproteobacteria bacterium
AGGTCTCTCCCCGCCTTCCCCGGTTCATGATCAGCCAGATCGCCGCGCAATGGTCGCGCACGTACAGCCAGTCGCGCACGTTGCTGCCGTCGCCGTACACCGGCAGGGGCTTGCGCTCCAGCGCGTTCAGGATCATCAGGGGAATGAGTTTTTCCGGAAATTGATAGGGGCCGTAGTTATTGGAGCAGTTGGAGATGGTTACCGGGATACCATAAGTTTTGTAATAGGCCCGCGCCAGGTGGTCGGAAGCAGCTTTGGAAGCGGAATAGGGGCTGTTGGGTTTATAGGCGGTGGTCTCGGTAAACGCGCCCTCTTTCCCCAGGCTGCCGAAAACTTCATCAGTGCTGACGTGGTGGAACAGGTGAAGCCGGTCGCGGTATTCGCGGGCGGTTTCCAGGAGGTTGAAAGTTCCGATAACGTTGGTCTGGATAAACGCATCCGGCCCGGTGATGGAGCGGTCCACGTGTGATTCCGCGGCAAAATGGCAGATGGTATCGATTTGAAACTCCCGGAAAATCCGCTGCAGCTCCGCGCGGTCGCAAATATCCGCTTTTTGGAAAATGTAGCGCTGCGCGAATTTCTCGGCGATACCGGCCAGGTTTTCCGGGTTGCCGGCGTAGGTCAGCTTGTCCAGGTTGATGATCCGCCCGGGAAAATCCGTCTCTTCCAGCAGGTAGCGGATAAAATTGCTGCCGATAAACCCGCAGCCGCCGGTCACTAAGATGTTCTGCATCATTGGTTCTCACTTCCTTAATCAAATAGTCGCGAAAAAGCCAATACTAATAAAATACCCCCCGGTAATCCAGCGATTTTATAAAGTGTGTTTGAAAAATCTCTTGCAACCGTTTACTGCTAAAAAATAGAACACGGATAACGCTGATGACACGGATATTCGCGGATACATTGAAGAATAGTGCTAAAGAATCTGTGTAGATCCGCGTCATCCGTGTTATCCGTGTGCCATTTGAACGACTTTGAGGCACTGAATTGAATTTTCAAGCACCCCCTGAGAGCGTGTTTGAGATACCGGGGGCCGCAGCGTTCCCAAATTACTGTTTTTTTCACCCTAAAGATACCGTATCTTGGGGTTGAAATAGGTTTGTTGAATGAGATGGATGTCAGGAAAATTTTAAATTCGGAAGTGCAAATTCAACCATCGCAGAGGTATTCAATGGCCGTCGAATTCAGGCTACTTTTTGTGATTCCGCTGCTGCTCCTGCACGCTTGCCAGGTAAGCAATCCGGAGCCTGCCCCGACCACCCAAACCCCCACCGCCCAAAACCCCACCGCCCAAACCGTGGAAGCGGTGGTCAGCGGAACGATTACCTACCGGCAGAAGATTGCCCTGCCGCCGGATGCAGTCGTGCGGATAGAGATTATCGACGCATCAGAACGGGTGCGGGACTTCGTGGTGGTGGCCGAGCAAACCATCAAGAATCCCGGCGCGGTTCCGATCAAATTTCAAATCAACTGCCCGCCGGACAGGATCGATCCCAATCATCAGTACCGCCTTCTCGCCCGTATTGAAGACAGTTCCGGAAAGGCCCTGTTTACCAGCAGCAAAGCGCACCCGGTCATCACCGGGGGAAGCGCCAACAACCTCGATGTAATTGTCGATCAGACCAGGTGATGCGGTTTAGAAAAGCTGAGAAATCAGGATTCAGCTATCCATTCCACCCGAAAATGCCGGGATAACCCCAGCCAGCATTAAAGGATTCAACCATGGCCCATCGAAAATTCTCCCGTTTTTTCATGCGCTTTGCCGCGCCGGTTCTCATCGGCGCAGTTGCTTTTCTGCCGCTTCACGCCGGCGAAGAAAATCCCGAACCCCGCCGTTTCGATGAAGAGATCACCCGCTTTGGGGAGTGGGACCGACAAAATTCCGTCCCTCGCAACGCGGTGCTCTTCGCGGGAAGCTCCTCCATTCGGCTCTGGAAGACCGCGGAATATTTCCCGCAATTCCCGGTAATCAATCGCGGTTTTGGAGGGGCGCATATCTCCGACGTGCTCTTTTTCATGGAAAAGATCGTGCTGCCCTACCGGCCGGCGGTGATCGTTTTTTATGCCGGGGACAATGATATCGCCGACGGCAAATCCGCGGAGAAAGTGTTGGCCGATTACCGGCAGTTCGTGGAGCGGGTTCGCCAGGCCCTCCCGGAGACCCGGATCATTTTTCTGCCCATCAAGCCCAGTCTGTCGCGCTGGAATTTCTGGCCGGAGATGAAAAAGGCCAACGGGCTTATCGAAGCTTATTGCGCCGGAGACGAACGCCTGTTTTACGCCGACACCGCCACGCCCATGCTCGCCGGCGGCGGGAAGCCCGGCAGCGAATTATTCCTGGAGGACGGTTTGCACCTCAGCGAGGCCGGTTACCGGCTCTGGTCGGGGGTTCTCAAAACAGCGCTCGAAAAAGCCCTGGCAGGCAAATGGAACGCCGATAAAGCGATAAAAACCGTGGAGTAAATCCCGCGCCGTGCGGCGCGGCAAATCATGGAAAAGCAGCCCGGACAGCATGAAAAAAACCACTCCCCTACCGCGCTACGGCGGGATCGAAGCCGGGGGCAGCAAATTCGTGTGCGCCACCGGCTCCGGCCCGCAGGATCTCAGCAATGAAATTCGCTTTCCCACCACCACCCCGGAAGAGACCCTCGACCGCGCCGTCGCGTACTTCCGGGAGCAGCGCCGGCGGCATCCGCTAAGCGCCATCGGGGTAGGCTCCTTCGGCCCGCTTGACGCCCGGCGCGGCTCTCCCACCTTCGGATATATCACCACCACTCCCAAACCCGGCTGGGCAAACACCGACTTCGCCGGGCGGCTGGAGCGGGCGCTGGAGCTGCCGGTGTATTTCGATACCGACACCAACGCCGCGGCCCTCGGCGAGCATTGCTGGGGCGCGGCCCAAAAACTGAAAGACTTCCTCTACCTCACCGTCGGCACCGGCATCGGCGGGGGAGCGATGGCCAACGGCCGGTTGCTGCACGGGTTCAATCACATCGAGGCCGGGCATATCCGCGTTCCCCATGACCGCGAACGCGATCCCTTTCCCGGCAACTGCCCCTTTCACGGGGATTGTTTGGAGGGATTGGCCTGCGGGCCGGCCGTGGAACAACGCTGGAACCGCCGCGCCGAGACCCTGCCGCCGGATCACCCCGCCTGGGAGTTAGAGGCGGAGTACCTGGCCCATGCGGCGGTGAATTTCCTGCTCACCCTGGCCCCCCAGCGCATCATCATGGGCGGGGGGGTGATGGAGCAGCAGCAGCTCTTCCCCCTCATCCGCCAAAAGGTGAGCCGGTTGTTGAACAACTACCTCCGGCTCCCGGAAATCACCGCGCATTTAGACCAATACATCGTCCCCCCGGAATTGGGAAACCGCGCCGGGATTTTGGGCGCCATCGCCCTGGCCCAAAAAGGCGGGAAGCTGTAGCAGGGGCAGTATAAAATTGGCAATTGGCAATTGGCAATTAGCAATTGGCAATTGGCAATTATGGAGACAGGGGGCAGGGGGCAGTTAAGCCGGGAAGGCTTAATGCCTGCCTGAATGCGAGGCAGACAGGCCGACAAATTCACAGGGATGTGAATGCAGTTGCCGGCAGAGCAGTATAAAATTGGCAATTGGCAATTAGCAATTGGCAATTGGCAATTGTTATGGAGGAAGGGGCGATTGCTGCAATCTTCCATCTTCAATCTTCAATCTTCAATCTTCAATCTTCAATTTTCAATCTTCAATTTTCAATCTTCAATTTTCAACCCCCAAAACCTTTCCTTTCTTGACAAAAGCGGCGCTTTAGCGTACTTTGCCCTGCCCGGTTGACCCGGGGACGTTCCCCGCGGCCGTCGGCAATCGTCTGTTGATGCATTCAAT
>WYBG01000340.1 GCA_011526015.1 Deltaproteobacteria bacterium
CGAGCATATCTTTTTCAATCAAATCCCCTTTCAGGTGGGGGTGCAGTACCGCACCTTTTTCCTGGATCACCGCAATACCCGCCTGCTGTTTAGCGCCGGCACCGGTTTTATGGGGCGCAATTGGGAAATCGGCGCGGCGGGAGGATTCTGCCGGGTGGATTATCCCTACCCGGATTTGTTCGACGATCAATTGTATGGGGGGGATCGCAGCAATAGTCTGCTCGACGACGTGGCGGAGACGTATTTCTTCGGGGTGGCCACTTTGAAAGTGAGGATACGGTGAACGAAAGCCGCCCTTCAAATTTGTTGAGTACAGAATGGCGCTGTCTGAATGCCCCTTGGGGGATTTGTCTTAAGAAGAATTAGTTGAATACCGATTAAAAGTGAGCTATTTTACAAGGAGAAGCTATGGGCAAGGAGATGGCAATGCGTAAAAAAGTTACCATTACCCTGGATGAAGCAATTTACCAGGGACTACGCCGGCGAGCTGGCCGGGGGCAAATCAGTCGATTTATTGAAGCGTTGTTGCGGCAGCATGTCATTGACCAGGAATTAGAGGCCGCTTATAAGACTATGGCAAAAGATGAGGAGCGGGAAGCAGAGGCGCTCGAATGGGCGGAAAACACTATTGGTGATGTGAGCGATGAAACGCGGTGAAGTCTGGTGGGTGAACTTTGATCCTTCCGTTGGTGGGGAAATCCGCAAAAAAAGGCCAGCCGTGATTGTCAGTAATGACGCCTCCAATAAATTCCTGAACCGGGTTCAAGTGGTACCCCTCACCAGTAATATTGGCCGGGTTTATCCTAGTGAAGCGCTGGTTACTATTCAAGGCAAACAGAGCAAAGCAATGGCTGATCAATTAACCACTGTCAGCAAAGCGCGTCTGATCAGCCTGAGCGGGAAACTGTCTCCGGTTGATATGCTCAAGGTCGAAGAAGCAATCCGCATACAGCTTTTACTGTAATGGCTCCGGCTTCTCACCCTCCCAGGTACTTTTTGACCAGGCTTTCGAACATCCGGTAATTGCCCATCCCTTCCAGGTCCTCCACAATTTGTCCCTCGCCGTTCAATATAAAGGTGCGGGGAATGGCGGGGATATCGCCGAATCTGGCGACGGCTTCGTTAGTGCCCCAGAGCACCGGGTAGTCAATCCCGAACTTGTTCACCATGTTTCGCACCTGGTTTTGATCGGCGCGGAAAGGAACCACCACGCCTAATATCTCGAATCCGTTATCTTTGTAGTTTTGGCGCAATTTCACTAAATCGGGAATTTCCTTCACGCAGGGCGGGCACCAGTGCGCCCAGAAATTCACTAACACCACCTTGCCGCGGTAATCTTTCAAGGAAACGTTATTGCCCTGAAGGTCTTTGAGGGTAAAATTCAAGCCCGCGGCATCCGTTCCCGCGCCGTCGGAAATTGTGTGCGGCGTTGAGCTGCTTTTGGGCCCGGGGCTAAGCCATAAATAACCAATCGCGGCCAGCGCCAAAACAGCGAAAAATATCAGCAATGTTTTATTCTGCACGAAAAAAACTCCTTTTTTGAATAGCGTAAAGCGTAAGACGCAACACGTAACTCGTAATGAGTATTTCGTATTCCGTTACGCATTACGTTTCACGCTTCACAGCCCGTTTACGGCAAAACGCTTTCCAGAACTCCCAAAAATTTATCCGCATTCACGAAGCTGACCACCCGGGCGGCGGAGATTTCTTCTCCGGAAGGGGAGAGGAAGACCAGGGTGGGCACTCCTTTGA
This sequence comes from Deltaproteobacteria bacterium, assembly GCA_011526015.1. GTDB lineage: Bacteria > Calditrichota > Calditrichia > RBG-13-44-9 > J075 > JABWBP01. The sequence goes on from WYBG01000340.1 coordinate 1,753, forward strand.
CGTTGTATTTTTTCTGCAGCGCCTGCACCTCCTCGCTCTGCGAGCGGGTCAGGTCTGCTTTCAGCATCACCATCTTTTTCGACTGCTCGATCACCCGGGGATCGCTAAAGGTGAACTTGTCTAACTCCTTGCAGGGGATGCACCAATCGGCGTAAAAGTCGATCATTACCGGCTTTTGCGCCGCCCGGGCGGCTTGCAGTTGGCTTTCAGAGTAGGTTTCCCAGGCGATTTCGTTGGCCGGCAGCAGCGCCCCGCTCGCCGAGCCGCTCTGGCGCAGCTCCCGCAAACGCCCATCCACGTAAGCTTCCACGCTGGTTACCCAGAAAAACGCCCCGGCGAAGATGAAGAGAATTCCCACCAGGCTTTTGACCAGGGGAAAAGCCTTCCCGCCCCGCCCCTGGGTGGCATCGATCCAGCCCAGGTAGATCCCCGCAAACAGGGCGGTCAATCCCAACAAGGTGTAATACCAGAGGTCGTTTTTGAACAGGGGATTGATGAAATAGAACGCCATCCCGACCAGGATGAAGCCGAAAATCTTGCGAATCCATTCCATCCAGCCGCCGGAGCGGGGCATGTATTTCAAGGCCCCCCCGAAAATGGCTAAGAAAATGAACGGCACGCCCAAACCCAGCGCCAGCACGAAGAACATCAGGAATCCCATTAGCGGGTCGCCCTTTTCGCCCACGTAGGTGAGCAGCCCTAATACAAACGGCCCGATGCAGGGCGCGGCGATGATTCCCACCGTCAATCCCATGAACAGGGTGCCGAAATAGCCCTGTTTGCTCTTCCCGGCGAAATTGGCCAGGCCGGTGGGAACGCGAATTTCGTACAGCCCGAACATGCTCAGCGCCAGCGCAACCATCACCAGGGCGATGAAAGCCAGCACCCAGGGGTTTTGCAGCCAGGCGCCCAGGATGTTGCCGGTAAGCGCCGCCACTACCCCCAGCACGGAATAGGTAATGGCCATGCCGATGACGTACACCAGGCTGAGCAAGAGCAAATTGC
>WYBG01000341.1 GCA_011526015.1 Deltaproteobacteria bacterium
CTAAACCGGATGGTAAAAGGGCGATATGGATACGAATGCGAAGAAGAAGGAATAATGGAGAGCATGGGACTTCTCCATGCTCTCCACAGCTTCTCGGGAACCGCGATTATCCGTTTTTCTTTTCGAAATCTTTCATAAAATCGACCAATTGCTGCACCCCTTTCAGGGTCATGGCGTTGTAAACGGAGGCGCGGATGCCGCCCACGGAACGGTGGCCTTTTAGGCCGATGAATTTCTGGGCGGTGGCTTCGGCAATGAATTTTTTCTCCAGGTCTTCGCTGCCCAGCCGCCAGGTGATGTTCATCAGCGAGCGGCTGTCTTTGCGGGCGTGGGGTTTGTAAAAATCGCTGGAATCCAACGTATCATAGAGAAGTTTTGCTTTTTCCCGGTTCATTTTTTCCACTTTGTCGATCCCGCCTTGCTCATTGATCCACTTCATCACCAGGTTCACCACGTAAATTCCGAAGGTGCTGGGGGTGTTGTAAAGCGAGTTCTCTTTCGCAAAAATTTGATAATTCAGAATGGTGGGAATATTGTTGGGGCTGCGTTCCAGCAAGTCTTTGCGAATGATCACCATGGTAACCCCGGAAGGCCCGGCGTTTTTCTGCGCCCCGGCGTAGATCAGGGCGAATTTGTTGGGACCAAAGCGTTTGCAGTAAAAATCGGAAGACATGTCCGCCACCAAGGGGACCTCGCCGGTATCGGGGAAAGATTGCCATTGGGTGCCGTAAATGGTATTGTTGGAGGTGATGTGCACATAGGCGGCGTCTTTGCCGATAACGAAATCGGTGGGAATGTATTTGTACGCGTCTGCTTTGGAAGATACCAGGGTCCGGCAGGGCTTGCCTAATTTCTCCGCTTCTTTGATGGCCTTGCTGGCCCAGGAGCCGCTGTCGATGTATTCCGCGGTTTTCCCGGCCACGGAGAGGTTCAAGGGCACCGCGGCGAATTGCGCCGTGGCCCCGCCTTGCAGGAACAGGGTCTGGTAATCGGCGGAGAATCCCATGATTTCCCGCACCAGCGCCTCGGTTTCAACCACCAGCGCATCGAAGGCTTTGGAGCGATGGCTCATTTCAATGATCGACATGCCTTCCCCGTGGTAATCCAGGAATTCCTCCTGAACTTTTTGCAGCACCGTTAGAGGTAAAGTTGCGGGACCCGCGTTAAAATTGACGACTCGACGTGCCATTATGCACCTCCGGTTTTGTTAAGCAGTGAGGTTTTTGTTCTACCGGGGATTTCCGTAGCGCCACTATCGGGCATCAATTTCGGAAATCTCCCCAAAATGCTGAAAAGCCTTATTTTTTCTGAAAATTAATAAAATCCCCCGCAGGGTCAAAAGGAAAAAACAGAAGGTCAGGTTGTGCGCTCGCCGGGCTTCCAGAGGGTTTCTTCGGCGCCGGTTTTTAAAGCGGCAAAACGCCCGGCAACGAAAAACCAGTCGCTCAACCGGTTGATGTAGGGGATTTCGGGGCCGTCCAAGGGCTCCTGTTCCGCTAAGCGGATGATTTCCCGTTCCGCCCGGCGGCAAACCGTGCGGGCAACGTGGAATTGCGCTGAAATTTCACCCCCGCCCGGAAGGATAAATGATTTCAACGGGGGAAGCTCGGCATTCATGGCGTCGATTTCCCGCTCCAGCCGCTCCACGTCGCCGGAGCGGATCACCGGGGTGTTTTCCCGCCGGTCTTCTTTCAATACCGCCAGTTGCGACCCGAGGTCGAATAGCTCGTTTTGAATCCGCAGAATCTGTTTTTTTAGTGATTCCAGTTGAGGAACCTGCCGCAGAGACTCTGCTAAAACGCCTAAGTGGGCATTCAATTCATCCACCGTGCCGTACGCCTCGATTCGTTCGGAGCATTTACTTATTGGCTGTCCCCCGGCCAGGCGGGTCATCCCCTGATCGCCGGTGCGGGTATAAACTTTCGTGATTCTGACCATATCGCTCTCCGCCATTAGCGCCTGAATCGTTTTTCGGTTCCCGTGCTCTCTTGAAACCGCCGGAGACAAATTTATCGAAATAAAAGTGTTTTTAATAGAAAAATTCTGCAAGGTTTGTCCAGACGATTCAAAAATTCAAAAGGGTTTGATTTTCGAGGCGCTCGTGTCTATAATGCGGCTGGTTGTGAGTGCACCAATTAGGGACGAAATGAATCCAGCGGTAGTGAAACTCAAGAGGAGAGAACCATGGTCAAAGTGAATCCGAAAACCCAACGAACCACCTTTCAAATCACCTTTCCGGAGGCCAGCTTCGTTGCGCTGGCGGGAGACTTTAACGGATGGGATCATTCCGCCAATCCCATGAAAAAAAGCCGCACCGGGGCCTGGAAAGCCGAATTGAAATTAAAAGCGGGTGAATACCAGTTCCGCTATTGGGTCAACGAATATGAATGGGTGAACGATGATGAGGCCCCGGTAGTAGCGAATGCTTTCGGGACTTACAATTCGGTGGTGAAAGTGGAATTCCCTGCCGCTAAAAGAACGGCAAAAAAGACCCCGGCAAAGAAAACGACCGGTCGCCGTAAGCCCGGGAAGTGATATTATAAAGAGAAACAAGGTCAATCGTGAAGAGCGCAGGGGGAGATTGTAACGCTTGATTTTAAGCGGTTTTTGGCAGTTTAAAAAACAAATTTCTGTTGACTGGCAGAAAAAGAGGATATATATTTTCCGCCGTTTCATTGATATTCTTCCGGAGTAGCTCAATGGCAGAGCGGGTGGCTGTTAACCACTAGGTTGGGGGTTCAAGTCCCTCCTCCGGAGCAAATTTTAAAGCCTCTTAAGCAGAGGCTTTTTTA
>WYBG01000342.1 GCA_011526015.1 Deltaproteobacteria bacterium
CACCCCTTTGTCATGCCCGAATGTCTTTATCGGGCATCCACAGGCCTAAAACTTATAGATTCCCGATAGAAACATTCGGGAATGACCCAGGAGAAAGGGTTCAACAACTTAGTGCGCAATGCAATAGTATGCTACCAATTTTTTCGGATCGTTATCAAATCTTTGAGAAATTTGGCAACGAATTTTTCTGATTTCGTCGATGGTCGGATCATCATTGATCATTTCTATTCTACTCTCCAAGTAATTCAAGCGGTGTAATTAACATGGGCACGTACAGCCCAAGCATGGTATTAACGCGCCTAATATGGCTAAACTTATTGGCGTTTGCAAGGTGTTTGATGTTCCAGGTAAGCAGAAAATCACATTTATGATATGAAGCCAACTCCCGCGTCACCTCTTATATCGATGCCTTCCAGAATTCGATAACTTTTGAGAGTTCCGATTCGGATAGATCCGCGCTGCGTAAGTAAATCTGCAATTGTAGGAGTAACGTACTTGTATGCGGTTTTGATTGGTGCAAGGAGTTTAATCATCTTCTGACCTGATAAAGCATTATAAAAATTTCAGACTTCATTTCATACCATTTGTTAATAATATAAGAAGAATTTATTCTATGGATGAATATTTTTAACTTTTACACTTCAGGAGAAATTTCAATGCTTCGAATGAAAGATGGCATTCGATTGCTCAGCTTATTTTTTTCGTTTTGATTTGCAGCCTCCTCATCGTACACTATGCGTTCAATTTTAGCTCGAAATAATTTTCTAAACCGAAATAAGAGGCTGGCATGGGCAAAATTCCCGCCCCCATACATTCCCGGGAACCGAAAGAGGGAGAAATCTTCCGCACTCAACTGCAAAATGGCTTAACTGTGGTGTTGCTGAGATCCACGGCTTCCCCCATTGTGGCGGTGGACGTGTGGTACAACGTCGGCTCCCGGAACGAAACGCCGGGCAAGAGCGGCTTTGCGCACTTGTTCGAGCACATGATGTTCCAGGGCTCCGAGAACGTGGGCAAAACCGAGCACATGACCCTGGTGAGCGACGTGGGCGGCTGGATGAACGGCTCCACCGGGAAGGATCGCACCAATTACTTCGAAGTGGTTCCCGCCAACCAGTTGCGCCTGGCGCTGTGGCTGGAGGCAGACCGGATGCGCTCCCTGGCGGTAACGGAAGAGAATTTCGAGAACCAGCGCGACACCGTGAAAGAGGAGCGGCGAATGCGGGTGGACAACGCCCCTTATGCGGCGGTCTTCTACGAGCTGATGGATGAGCAGGCTTACCGGAATTGGGCTTACAAACATTCCGTGATCGGTTCCATGGAAGATTTGGATAACGCCCGTTTCGAGGACGTAAAAAAATTCCACGAAACCTACTATAAACCCAACAACGCGGTGCTCTCCATTGTCGGCGATTTCCAGGCTGCAGAGGCGCTGGCAATGGTGCGGGAGTATTTCGAATCCATCCCCGCCGGGGAATTGCCCCCGCCGGTGGATTTGAACGAACCGGAACAGGGCGAAGAGAAACGGTTGCGCTGGGAAGACAAATTTGCCCCCATGCCCGCTTATACCTGCGCTTACCTCATCCCCCCGCACGGGCACAAAGATACCTACGCCCTGGAAATTGCGGAGAAAATTCTCTTCGACGGGGAAAGCTCCCGCTGCTACCATCGCTTTGTGGAACAGGACCAGAGCCTGCTGCACCTCCACGGCGGGGTGGATTCCCGGATGGGGCCGGGGCTGTTTTCCTTCTTCGGGCAGATCAAGCCGGGCTACGAGATGGCGCAGATCGAGGAAACCTACCGGGAGGAGATCGGGAAGCTGCAAAACGAGTTGATCAGCGAGCGGGAATTGCAAAAAGTCAAAAATCAACTGAAAGCGGATTTCGTGGCCAAACTCTCCCAGGTCTTCCACAAGGCGGATTTGCTCTGTTTTTACACCACCTTTTTCAACGACCCGGAATTGTTGTACCGGGAAATAGACGCTTACCTCAGCGTTACCCCGCAAGACGTTCGGCAGGTAGCGCAGCGCTATTTTGCGCCGCAAAAGCGCAACGTGATCGAAATTTACCCGGTAAATAAAAATAGTGTTTGAGTGTTAAAGTGTTCAAGTGTTATGGTTTCGAGTTCTGAGTTTTGGGTGGGTGATCTTTTAGCGCCCCAATATTATAACACCAAAACACCAAAACACCAAAACACTTGAGCATCCCTAATCTCCAATTCTCAAAGGATTATCGTGAAACAAAAACCTCCCATAGACAATCATCTGTTGCGCTATAAATTTCCGCCCGTCAAGCAGAAAAAGCTCTCCAACGGCTTAACCCTGCTGGTGATCGAGCGCCGGGAGCTTCCCAGCGTTTATTTCCGGCTGGGGATCGGGGTGGGCGAAAAACACGATCCCCCGGGAATGAAGGGCGCGGTGGAAATGGTCTCCCAACTGCTGAAAAAAGGCGCCGGAGCCCGCTCTTACCGGGAAATCGCCGACCAGATCGATTTTGTGGGCGGCTCGCTGGAGTGTTCGGCCTCGGCGGATTTCTTCTACCTGCACGGCTCCTTCCTGAAAGAATATTTGCAAGTGGGCCTGGAGTTGGCCGGCGATATGGTTATCCATCCCGCGTTTTCGCCGGAAGAGCTGGAAAAGGAGCGCGCCAAAATTCTGGCAGACCTGGAGAACGAAAAAAGCTCCCCGGGTTTTCTGGCGCAGCGGCAAATGGACGCGGCGCTCTACCGCCCGCATCCCTATTCCGGCCATAAAAGCGCCGAAAGCATTTCAAAAATTACCCGGGAGACCCTGGCGGATTTACACCGGCGCTATTTCGCGCCCGCGGCCGCGTGCCTGGCCGTGGCGGGGGACATTTCCTTCAGCGAAGCGGCGGAGCAGGCGGAGCGCTATTTTTCTGCCTGGCAGAACCGGAAATCCTCCCCGGGGAAGTTTCCCACTCCTTCGGCCCCGGCCAACCGGGTAATTTACCTGGTGGATCGTCCCGGCTCGGAGCAGGTCAACATCACTCTGGGAAACCGCTTGTTCCCAACTTCCCACCCGGATTACGAGAAGGCGGTGGTAGCCAATAAAATCCTGGGCGGGGGCGCCAGCGGGCGGCTGTTCCTCTCCCTGCGGGAGCAAAAAGGTTACACTTACGGTGCCGGAAGCTCGCTGGATCTATTCAAAGAAACCGGCGGCTGGATTGCCTCCGCGGAAGTGCGCCCGGAAGTAACCGATAAAGCCCTGGAGGGTTTTTTCGAGGAGTTCGAGAAGCTCGCCTCCGAACCGGCCCCGGAAACAGAATTACAGAACGCCAAACGTTACTTGATCGGGGTATTTCCCCTGCGCAATGAGGTTCCCGCTTCCATTGCCTCCCTGGCCTTGCGGCAGAGATTATATGGGCTGCCGAAAGATTACTGGGATCAATATTTGGTAAAGATCGCTGCGGTGAGCGCCGAAGATGTTCAAACCCTGGCGCGGAATTACCTTCGCCGGGAGCAGTTGGCCATCGTGCTGGTCGGCGACGCCCGGCAGATCGCGCCGAAACTCAAACCGTTCCGGGAAGTGGAGATATTGGATCTGGAAGGGAAACGGATTTAGCGTATTCAGGTGCTCCGGTGTTATAGTGTGTACTATCACGTGACCTTTGAGAATTTTAAAATTTCAACCGTCCCTGACGGGACTGAGGCTCAAGGGGGGCTTTTTGTTCGCCACCAATGAATTGGTGGGCTATTTTCATATGTTCCTATGGAACAAGATTCGCCATCCCGGAGGGATGAACGAAAATAGCCCCGGACTTCAGTCGGGGTTAAAGAGAAAGACCACACACAAGATTAGTCCCGCCAGGGACGGCTGAAAACCTCGAATTCTCAGATGTCACGTGATAGTACACACTAAAACACCTGAACACAAAAACACTATAACACAAAAACACTTGAATACCCTCATCTCACATATTGCGCTTCTTTTATTCCCGCTGATAATTTTGGCGCGCACCCCCTTTGCCCCGGCAGTGCAGCAGCAGGTAGAGTTGGGCATCGAGAAGACCATTCGAAATGATTTTGCCGGCGCGGAAGCGCTGTTCCGGGAATTGATTGCGGCCTACCAGGACCAGCCCGCGGGTTATTTTTACTTAGGCGCGACCCTCCAGGCGGAAATGTTGGATGCCGAACAATACGACCGGCTGGAAGAGTTCCAGGAAACTATGCAGCGCTGCATCGAGGTCGCCAAAGCCTTGCAGGAGCGGGATGGGAACGATCCCTGGCCCTATTTTTTCGAGGGCAGCGCCTACCTCTACCGCAGTTTTATGGATAGCAAGCAGAAAAAGATGTTGGGGGCGTACCGCAACGCCGTGCGGGGGGTGCACCGGCTGGAAAAGGTGATCGAGCTGGATTCCACGTTTTACGACGCCTACCTGGGGGTGGGCAGCTTCAAGTACTGGAAGAGCAGCAAGGCGAAGGCGCTAACCTGGCTGCCCTTCATCTCCGACGAGCGCCGGCGCGGCATCGAAATGGTGCAAACCGCCCTTGCAAAAGGCAACTTTGTGAAGTTGGTCGGCCGCGACCAGTTGGCCTGGATGCTGTTAGACGCCGGGAGAACGGAAGAGGCGTTAGAGCTGGCGCTGCAAAATCACCGCCTCTACCCGGAGAGCCGTTTTTTCCGCTGGACGTTGGTAGAAATTTACTACCGCGGCGAGCGTTGGGAAGAAGCGTTTCAGGCGTATGGCGAGCTGCTCCAAATGCTGCGCGCCCTGCCGGAGAACAACCATTATAATGAAATCACCTGCCTGCTGCGCCTGGGGGAGATTTACTGCTTGCGGGGTGAATTCGAGAAATCCCGCGACCTGGCGTTGGAAATTCTCCGCCTGCCCTTGGACCCCCAGGTGCGCGAGCGCGCCAAACCCAAGCTGAAACAAGCCCTGGAATTGCAGAAACGCTGCGCCGAGGAGCTGGCCCGGGCGGGGTGAGGGATAAATTCCTGCCACGCAAAGTAACCTTCCTGCATACCCGATTTGCCAATTGGGGGTTAAAACTTGACGAAGAACATGTTTTAAGCTGACCAGAGTCCTGGCTTTTTACATTGGGGGGGTATTTTACTGCCAGTTCGGCAGGTGAAAAATTTTCTGAATTTTTCAATATTTGCTGCCTTCCGGGTAATATATAATAGAAGCATTTTTAAAAAGGTTTTTTGCCCGGGAGCGGCATGATGTGGTTGAATTCTTCGACATTCCTTTTCCAGCGTTCAGGGACAGCAGTGTTAGAAGTGTTCCTTCATTCTATTCTATTCTATTCTATTCTATTCTATTCTATTCTATTCTATTCTATTCTATTCATCCCTCGCCTTACCTGCTTAAAACTTCTCAGCAAACGCATTCCCCCCGCAAAATCCTTATCTTTCCCTTAAACCCAAAAACGAGGTCATAAACCATGATCGATGCCGCTATCGCGATATACAACAGAACCATAGGCTTTTTCTCTCTTCCTTTTCACTTTTTCCTTCTTCCTTTTCACTTTTTCCTTCTTCCTTTTTACTTCTTACTTCTGATAAGTTGCGAAAAGCAAACCACCCCGGTAACCCTGCCCAACCCGCAGGTTACTCTCACCGCCGAGGCGGGCGTCATCGAAGCCTGGTTGACAGTGACCACGCAAGAAGCGGAAGGCGCGGAAGTGCTGCTTACCCGCGACGGCGCCGAGCGCCTGCGCTTTGCCGCGGTGGCGGAAACCACTGTTGTGGATACCGGTCTGCTGCCCGCCCACAGCTACACCTACGCCGCGCAGTTGCTGAAAAAAGACCAAACCGCCACCCGCAGCGCCAGTGTGGAAATTACCACCATGGATACCACCAGCCACAACTTTACCTGGGAAATTTATGAATTTGGCGGGCAGCGCGGCAGCAGCGTGCTCTACGACGTGGCAATTGTAAATGAGAACGACATCTGGGCAGTGGGTGAGATCCACACCGCGGAGACCGACACCTTTGACAGCCTGGGCAACTGGGTGCCGCCCTATAATGCGGTGCATTGGGATGGGGGGGAGTGGGAATTAGTGCGATTTATGGTTCCGGGGCCGGGCTATAGTGAAATTTATTCTGTTTTCGCATTAGGTCCAAACAATGTTTGGATGGGACAGGGAAGCGCCAGGCACTGGGATGGGCACCAATGGACAATCTACAACTCCAATAATGGATTCCCTGGTACATTCCGTATCCGCAAAATCTGGGGAACATCATCAGAGAATCTCTATTTTGTAGGTGATAATGGTAATATCGTTCACTACGACGGTCGTTACTGGTTATTACTGCTAAGTGAGATAGAATTAGATTTCCGGGATGTTTGGGGAGCATGGAATCCTCAGCAGCAATATTGGGATGTCATTGCGGTAGCTTCCAGGCTTTACGTTAACTATAACAGATTAATTTTTCAGCTAAAGCCAAGTTATACTTTGTTATCCGACAGCGGGATTAACTGGCCGCTTCTGGCGGTATGGTTTTCTTCCGGCAGGAAATACTATGTGGCGGGCAGTGGTATCTATGAGAAACATCAGCTTTCGGAAAGGCAGTGGCAGAACGGGCCTCTGGATATTACCCACTACACCATCTTTGGAATGCGAGGCAATGCTATTAACGATATTGTGGCTGCGGGAGGGGTGGGCGAGATCATTCACTTTAATGGAATGACCTGGAAGAGCTTTTTTGATGTGACGCAGTTAGGTTATGGCAACTATTACGCAGTTGACATGGAAGGTGATATAATTGCAGCCGTCGGCCAGGATGCCCCCCGGGGCGTAATTGCCATGGGAAGAAGGTTTTCACCTGAAAACTAAAAAGCGGTGAATTTATGAGAATGAAACAATTCAATGAGGAGAAAAAGATCATGAACGTATCAAATTTATTCCAAAAAGAAGGAGCGGGAAAAATATCATCCTTTACCCGGGTCTTTGTATGGATGCTGTTCATCCTTTTCGGTTATTCACTTGTTGCCCTGGGCCAGCCGGCACCGGTTCCTTACCATTACCAGCCGTACTTGTTGGAGTCTGGCATACATAATGGCCGGGGAGATTGGGAAACAGAAGCTTTCCCGGCTTATAAGGAGATTGTACAAGTAAAAGAGGCTCCCTGGCTGCGGCTCAAATTTGCTGACGCCAACTTGGGCCGGCATAGCTATTTGATGCTTACCTCTTTGAAAGACGGTGCCTGGCAGCGTTTAAATGCCCTCAGCCTGGCACAGTGGCGCCATACCAGCGCTTTTTTTAACGGAGATGCGGTACAAGTCGAATTATTTGTAGCCCCGGAAGACCGGGGAATATTTGTTCGGATTGATGAAATCATGGTAGGAGAACCCCCTCAGAATGGTTTGCTGCCGGAGAATATCTGTGGTATGGAAGATAACCGGGGGCCTTCTAATAACCCTGCCGTAGGGCGGATTGTGCCAAGAGGATGTAGCGGTTGGATTGTCAACAATGGTCTTCAGGTTACTGCCGGCCATTGCTTGGCTCTCCCTGGCGCTGAAATTTTGGAATTCAATGTTCCACTTTCCCTGCCTGATGGAACCATCCAGCAAAGTTTATGTAAACGGTGGCGTCGGTAATGATTGGGGAATTTTCCAGGTACTTGATAATTCGAATACCGGTTTGCAGCCGATTGAAGCTCAAGGGGCTTCATTTACGGTAGTTGATGACCTGGCACCAGCCACTCTTCGTATCACTGGCTATGGAGTAGACGGTCCCCCTCCCGGTTTTGGAAGCCTGGGAACACCTCAAAATGAATATAGTTATACGCAGCAAACCCACGTGGGTCCTGATGCCAATTCTTCCGGGACCATTTTGAGATATCAAGTTGACACTCAGTCTGGTAGCTCCGGAAGCCCGGTGATTGGTGAATCCAGCGGAGATGCATTTGGCGTTCATACCCATGGTGGCTGCACCAGTGGTGGAGGCAACAACAATGGTACCTCTGCCCTTAATACTGAATTCTGGAATGCCCTGAGATTCACTACAGTGCTGGTTGATCAAAAGCTGGAAAACGGGATTACCTCGGTTGACTCGGTGGGCCGGTGGGAAGCAAATCAATTTACAAACTATGCTGTTCCAAAATCCTTCGATTTTACAATAGGTGGTACAGAGGTGCTGCGAGGCTCACCTAAAATAATTAGTGCTCAAAAATATAACAGGTGGAATGATCCGGCAGAAGTGACTAACCATCATCGCTTTCAGATTGCTATTACCACTGATCAGTTAATCTCCAACTTCAAATCTATACTTTACGCGGTCTTAAATGAGACTTTTTAAAGAGGATGTACACTTGATTGCATTCATTCGTTTTTCACACGCTGAAGCGTGGCAATCAAAGATTACCTCACTTCAGTGAGGAATGCCCCCCCTCAAAA
>WYBG01000343.1 GCA_011526015.1 Deltaproteobacteria bacterium
CGGTGGGGCATTCTTTTCCTCATTCTATCCCTGCTCTCCTGCCGGGCGCAAAACGGATCCGAAAAAACGGCGAACGATTCGTCGGTGATCAATTCTGCGTTCGCCCAGACCGCCAACGGGCGGGAGAACCAGACCTCTAGCCAACTCTACGAGTCCCGCCAAAACGCGATTACCCGGGCGGTGGCAAAGATCAGCCCCGCGGTGGTGGGCATCAACGTAACCCAGGTGCAGCGGGTGGTGCACCGCAATCCTTTTTACAACGATCCTTTCTGGGGCCAGTTATTCCCGGAATTGTACCGCGACCGCGTCTATGAACGAAAAGTGGAGTCGCTCGGCTCCGGCTTCATCATCTCCGGCGACGGATACATTATAACCAACCAGCACGTGGTGGAAAACGCCAGCGAGATCGTGGCCACCCTCACCGACGGGCGACATCTTCCCGCGAAATTGATCGGGGAAGACCGCCTGACCGACATCGCCCTGCTGAAACTCTCCGGCGAGGCTTTTCCCTTCATCGAATTAGGCCGGTCCGGCGATATCATGGTGGGGGAATGGGCCATCGCCCTGGGAAATCCTTTCGGCTTGTTCCAGTTGAACGACCAGCCTACCGTCACCGTGGGGGTGGTGAGCGCCATCGACCGCGACTGGGGGCGCACCAACGAGGGGCGGCTCTACTTGGATATGATCCAGACCGACGCCGCCATCAACCACGGCAACAGCGGCGGCCCCCTGGTCAACGCGCTGGGACAGGTGATCGGCATGAACACCTTCATCTTCACCGGCAGCCAGTACCAGGAAGGATTCATCGGGATCGGCTTCGCCCTGCCCATCGATAAAGTCAGGGAAGTGGTGGCAGAGATCAAGCAAAAGGGCACCATCAACCGGGATTTCTGGCACGGTATTTACGACCTGAGCGGCCTGACTCCCCGCATTATCAACTCCCTGGGCCTGAGCGTGCGAGAGGGGGTAATCGTTACCCAGCTCGACCCGCACGGCCCGGCCTACAAGGCGGGGCTGCGCGTGTACGACGTGATCCTGGAAGTGGAGAACAAGCCCGTGGCCGCTCCGCAGGATTTTATCAATATCGTGGGCTCCCTCGACTTACGGGTCGGCTCGGTACTGAATCTAAAGGTGGCCCGGGAAAAGCGCACCTTCATGCTAAACATAAAGCTGGAATCGTCGCCGGAATCCAGGCGGTGAGCCCGCTGAGAGGTTGTTTTCAAAGTTAACATCTTAAAACAGCTTCTCAGGTCGCAAATCCAGCGTCGCCGGTATATGAAGTATTTCTTTGAAAAAATCAACGCCGGGTAAAAAATGATCGACCGTTACACCCTGCCGGAAATCGGAAAGATCTGGGAGGATGAGAACAAATTCCGCATCTGGCTGGACATCGAGTTGCTGGCCTGCGAGGCGCAGGCGAAGCTGGGACGCATTCCGCAAGCGGCGCTGGAGGAAATTCGCGCCAAAGCGAATTTCGAGGTACAGCGGATTCTGGAGATCGAAGCGGAAGTACACCACGACGTCATCGCCTTTTTGACCAACGTGGCGGAGTACGTGGGCCAGCCGGCCCGCTTCATCCACTACGGAATGACCTCCTCCGACGTGCTCGACACCGCCCTGGCGATCCAGATGAAACAGGCCGGGGAGCTGATCCTGAAGAAATCCGAGCTGCTGATCGAGGTTCTGAAGCAAAAAGCCCTGCACCACAAAGATACCGTGATGGTCGGGCGCTCCCACGGGGTTCACGCCGAACCGCTCACCTTCGGCTTCAAGATAGCGGTGTGGTACGGGGAGATGCTGCGCAACCGGGAGCGGCTGCTACAGGCCATCAAAACCGTGTCGGTGGGGAAAATTTCCGGCGCGGTGGGCACCTTCGCGCACCTGGAGCCGTTCGTGGAGGAGTACGTGTGCGATAAGCTGAACTTGCAACCCGCCGCCGTTTCTACCCAGATTTTACAGCGCGACCGCCACGCGGAATACCTGGCCATGCTGGCCATCTTAGCCGCTACCCTGGAGAAAATTTCCCTGGAAATCCGCCATTTGCAGCGCACCGAGGTGTTAGAAGTGGAGGAACCCTTCGGTTCCCGCCAGAAAGGCTCCTCCGCCATGCCCCACAAGAAAAATCCCATCCTTTCGGAGCGCATCAGCGGAATGGCGCGGCTGCTGCGGGGCAACCTGGTCGCCGCCCTGGAAAACGTGGCGCTTTGGCACGAGCGCGACATCTCCCATTCCTCGGTGGAACGGGTCATTTTGCCGGACGCCACCATTACGGTTTATTACATGCTGGAAAAAACCCGCTATATTTTGGAGGGCATGCAGGTAAACGCCGAAAGGATGCGGGAGAACCTGGAATCCAACCGCGGGTTGATTTTCTCGCAATCGATTTTGCTTAGTTTGGTGGATAAAGGCGTTAGCCGGGAGGAAGCCTATCGCCTGGTGCAGCGCAATGCCATGAAGGTATGGCAACATCATACCACCTTGCTGCAGGAGCTCAAAAGCGACCCGGAAGTGCTGCCATATCTCTCGGAGCGGGAACTGGAGGAAATCTGTAACCTGAAAAACCGCATCAGGAATATCAATGTGCCGTTCAAAAGGTTAGGCCTGTTATCATAATTTGAGGAGGAAACGCAGTGGATATTAAGGAGCTATTGGTTGACGGTTCTACTAAAAAAATTTACGCCACCGCCCAGAGCGAACAGGTGATTGTGGCCTTCAACGATGCCGGGGGCAAGGAGAAGAAAAAAGACGCCAACGCGGAGAAGGCGGAAATCAACAACACCGTGTCGGTGTATATTTTCGAGTACCTGGAAAGCTACAATGTTCCTACCCATTTCGCGCGGAAATTAGACGCCAAAAGCTTTTTAGCCCGGCGGCTGGAGATGATCCCGATGATCATTTCGGTTTATAATCTCAGCTCCCAGGCCCTTACCCGGCGTTTTGGCATCGAAGAAGGCAAAATCCTGGAATTCCCCATCGTGGAAATGTATTACAAGGACGCCAAACGCACCCTGCCGATGATCAACGAATACCACGCCTACGCGCTGGGGCTGTGCGAGCGCAAAGAGATGACCAGCATTCTGCGCATCGCCACCAAGGTGAACGCGGTGCTGAAGTCCTTTTTCGACCGCCGCAAGATCAAATTGATCAACTTTGACCTGGAATTCGGGCGCACCCATAACCAGATTTTGTTAGGAGACGAGGTATCTCTCAATACCATGACCCTCTGGCCGCTGAAGCCGGACGGAGACTACCACAAACTTCCCGAAAGGGCGGAGAAAAAGTTAGAGGATTACCGGGAACTGAAAGACCTGATTGCGGGGTAAAATCTGGTTGCCAGGGGCGTAACACAATGATGAATATCGAATAATGAGCCTGCTTCGTTCGAGAAGCGTTGTTCGATCTTCAATTTTCAATCTTCAATCTTCAATCTTGTTAAGGAGGCTGCAGTGTTTGCCAAAGACGGATTGGTCATGATTGCCGTTTCATTCCTCGTTTTTTTCATCAGCCTGGGAGCGGCAATACTATTCCCCCAGCCCGCGCTGTATGCGCTTGCAACGGTGCTGGGGATTTTTGCGGTTTTCAACCTGTTTTTTTTTCGCGACCCGGAACGGAACATTCCCCAAAATCCCCGGGCGGTGCTCTCCCCGGCGGACGGGAAAGTTACCCAGATCGTGAGCGTGCAAGAAGCGGATTTTTTCGCCAAAGAGGTGCAGCGTATCAGCATTTTTCTTTCCGTATTCAACGTGCACGTAAACCGTCTGCCTATCTCCGGGAAAGTGGAGTATTTCGTATATCGCACCGGGAAATTCCTGGCGGCGTTCAAAACCGAGGCTTCCCTGGAGAATGAGCAAACCGTCATCGGCATGATCGACCGTTTCGGCCACAAAGTGCTGTTCAAGCAGATTGCCGGGGTCATTGCCCGCCGGATCATCTGCCACGTGCGGGAAGGCCAAACCGGGAACGCCGGCGAGCGTATGGGCCTGATCCGTTTTGGCAGCCGGGTCGATGTGTTCGTCCCGGTGGACGCCAACATCCTGGTTAAAACGGGCGATACGGTCAAAGGCGGGGAAAGCGTTCTGGCCACCCTTCCGGAAGAGGGAGAGTACGCCCGGGTAGATGAAACCTTATTGGCACGCCCGGAGCGAGCACCGGCGCTGTGAAAGGCGGCCCGGGCAAAGGGCGCAACCGGGAGGGTGGAATACCTGAAAAAAGATGAAAGTTGCCGGTAAGTGCAAAACCGAAGTTTTATGGCGAAGCTACTCCTTCGGAGCACTCCCGGCGGCGAGATATAGTTTTTCAGAAAAATAATTTCTACGGCAAAATAATTCCATGGCAAAATGATTCAAACCCTTACATCAAACATTATTTTGCCATTCAATCATTTTGCCTTTATCGCCAGGCTCATAGTAGCCGGCCTGAAGCATTACAAGCCGGGCAAATAATTTTCTGAAAATCTATAGAAGGAAAAAGATGAAAGTGAAGCGTGATAAAGGAAGACTCCTGCGGGTAAGAGCCGGAATTGTGCCGGGTCTTTTTACCATGGCAAATATGTTTTGCGGCTATTATTCCGTCATCCTGTCTTCCCAGGGGAAATTTATTACCGCCTCCTGGCTGATTGTGGCTGCGGCGGTGCTGGACGTGCTGGACGGGAAACTGGCCCGCCTCACCCAAAGCTCTTCGGATTTTGGGGTGCAGTACGACTCCCTGGCCGACGTAATCTCCTTCGGAATCGCCCCTTCCATGCTCTCTTATTACGTCTTCTTCCAAAACTGGGGAACCATCGGGCTGCTGCTCAGCTTTGTTCCCCTGGTGTTCGGCTCCATCCGCCTGGCGCGTTTCAACATCCGGCTGGTGGGCCACGATAAAAAATATTTCGAGGGCCTGCCCACCCCGGCGGCGGCGATTACCATCGCAACGTTCGTCATCTTCAGCTTCGATGCCTGGGGAATCTTACAATGGTCGAAAGTGTTCCTGGGAGTGATCTTGCTGGTCTCGCTGTTGATGATTACCCTGATCCGCTATGAAACCATGCCGAATTTTTCCCTGCAGAGCAGCCGCGCCAACCGGCTCAAAATATTGAGCGTGGTCATCGCGGTGCTGGTGCTGCTGTTCTTTCCCCAGGAAGCCTTTTTCCCCCTGGCGATGGTGTACGTGCTCTCCGGCCCGCTGCGGGTGATCTGGCTGCTCGTCGCCTCCAATAATGACAGTGAATCAACTGACGAAAAGGAAAACAAAGAATGAGAGTGGCTGTCAAAGTACGGTTGAAGCGAAGTATCTTAGATCCCCAGGGCAAAACCGTGCAGCAGGCCCTGCAGCATTTGGGCTTCGAGCAAATCCGGGAGGTGCGGATCGGCAAACTGATCGAACTGGAGATTGAAGAGGGGCAGAGCCGGGAAAAAATCCAGCAGATGCTGGAGGCAGCCGGCCGCAAGCTGCTCTCCAACCCGGTTATGGAAGATTTCGAGATCGAATACCCGGGGGAATTGCCGTGAAGAGCGCCGTAATTGTGTTTCCCGGTTCGAATTGCGACCATGACATGCTCCGCGCCCTTACCCTGATGGGACACCGGGCGGAATTTGTGTGGCATAAAACCGGGAATCTTTCCGGCTATGACCTGGCGGCGCTTCCGGGCGGATTTTCCTACGGCGACTACCTGCGCGCCGGGGCCATCGCCCGCTTCTCCGCCATCATGAAGGCGGTGGCGGATTTTGCCGCAAAAGGGAAGCCGGTTTTGGGAATTTGCAACGGTTTCCAGGTGCTTACCGAGGCCGGGCTGTTGCCGGGGGCGCTGTTGCGCAATCAAAACCTGCGTTTTATTTGCCGCCCGGTGTACTTGCGCGCCGAAAACCTGCGCACCCGTTTTACCCGGGCGATTCAGCCGGGAACTACCCTGAAAATTCCCATCGCCCATGGGGAGGGCCGGTTTCACATCGATCCGGACGGCTTGAAACAACTGCAGGACCGGGAGCAGATCGTTTTCCGCTATGCCAACGCCCGCGGCGAGACCGATCCGGGCGCCAATCCCAACGGCTCGCTCGACCATGTCGCCGGGATCATCAACCGGGAGGGGAACGTGCTGGGGATGATGCCCCACCCGGAACGGGCCATGGAAGCAATTCTTGGCTCGGAAGACGGGCGGCGGATTTTTGAATCGCTGAGCGCTTGATCGTCGGGCCATTGGGTATTATGAGCTATTAAACCTTCACTATTCGCTATTCTGAATTCACTATTAAAAAAAGAATAGTGAACCGGGAATTGGGAATTGTGAATCGGGAATAAGGAATTTAAACCTTAACCCATAACCAAAGGACCTCCATCGCCCATGAGAAAAAAAAGCTTGGGATTCTATCTAATCATCATAATATTGGGAAGCGTGGTTGGGAGCGTCCTGGGAGATATCGTCGGCCTGTTATTGCCGGAAGGGGTGGTCAAGCAGTTCTTTCTGCAATCGGCCGGTTTTGGGGTGGGGCCGGCGCTCTTTGATCTCAAGGTAATCACTTTTACCCTGGGATTCTCCCTGAACATCAACATCATCGGGGTGTTAGGCATTTTTATGGTGGCCTACTTCCTCCGCTGGCTGGATTGAGCAAGGTTGGCAGGTTCAAGAGCCAGTAACCAGATTCCCGGTTCTTATACTATGAACACAAATCAACCGAAGGAGGCCGACAATGTTTAACATGGGGCCCACGGAAATTTTAGTTATTTTCCTGATCATTATCATCCTGTTTGGCGCGAAGCGGCTGCCGGAACTGGCCCGCTCCCTGGGAAAATCCATCCGGGAGTTTAAAGGCGCCACCCAGGGACTCAAGGATGAGTTCGACATCAACAAAATCGAGGACAAGCCGCGCCAGAGTGTCCCGCCGAAAAGCGCCGACGAAGCCGGGGAAAAAACGGAGCCGGCGCAGAAAAACGGGTAAGAAAGCAGCAGCGAACCCGGTAAAAATGCATCCCGGCAGACCGGGGTATCGCCTTCCCAACTCAAGCGGCAAATGAGAAGTGGCAAACGGCGAAGCAAAGCGGGAAACCGCCCTTGAGAAATGCCAGCGTTATCGGAATGGAGAATTCCGCCTGGTCGAAGCAGTGGAATCCTGCCTCGCCGCCATCGACGCCCACGGCAGCCTGAATGCGTTCATCCAACTCTATGCGGAGGAAGCCCGCCAGCGAGCCGCAGAGATCGACGCCGCACACGCCCGGCGAAAACCGCCGGGTAACCCGCGCCTCCCGGATGCTGGATAATTTTATCTCTCCTTATAGCGCCATGGCCGTCGAAAAAATCCTCGCCGAAGACGGCCTGATCATCGGCAAAACCAACCTCAACGAATTTGCCCTAGGCTCTTCCACGTGAATCCGAAAGGACGAGCATGAAGGAAAAAAACGAGCCGGTAACTTACGCCGGATATTTGCAGTTGGAACGCGTACTCTCCAGCCAGTCGCCCATCAGCAGGGAGCGCGGCGTTCCCGCCCATGACGAGATGCTCTTCATCGTCATTCACCAGACTTACGAATTATGGTTCAAACAAATCCTGCACGAGCTGGACTCGGTAATCGAAATGTTCCGGGAGCAATATATCGACGAGCGCAATATCGGCGTGGCAGTCTCGCGCCTGCACCGGATCATTGAAATCCAGAAAATCATGATCGACCAGATTCGCATTCTGGAAACCATGACGCCCCTGGATTTCCTGGATTTCCGGAACTTTTTAACCCCCGCGTCCGGGTTCCAGAGCTTCCAGTTCCGGGCGCTGGAAATCAAGCTGGGGCTCTCCCCCACCCGGCGAATCAAATACAGCCAGCAGGCCTACCACACCCTTTTCTCCGGAGAAGAACAAACCCGGCTCCTGGAGATGGAGAAAGCGCCCTCTTTTTTCGATCTGCTGGAAAACTGGCTGGAGCGCACCCCCTTTCTGGTGCTAACGGGGTTTGATTTCCTGGAAACCTACCGGGAAGCGGTAGAAAAAATGCTGGCCGATGAGCGGGAAACCGTGCAAAACAATCCCATCCTCCCCGATGAAGAGAAGCAGAGCCGCTTGCAGATGATGCAAGCGAATGAAAAACATTTCCAGACCATCTTTTCCGAAGCGGCGCACAACCGGTTGATCGGGGAAGAACGGAGACGGCTATCTTACCGGGCCACCCTGGCGGCGCTGTTCATTCACCTCTACCGCGACCAGCCCATTTTGCACCTGCCCTACCGGCTGCTCTCCGCCATTGTGGACATCGACGAGCTTCTCTCCACCTGGCGCTACCGCCACGCCCTGATGGTTCTGCGCATGATCGGCCGCAAAACCGGCACCGGCGGCTCGGCCGGCTACAGCTACCTGAAACAAACCGCGGAGAGCCACCGGGTATTTGCCGATTTGTTCAATCTCTCCACTTTCCTGATTCCCCGCTCGCAATTGCCGGCCCTGCCGCCGGAGGTCGAAGAAAATTTGGGATTTTATTTTAGCCGGAGTAAAAAGTAAATTGTCGTTATGGAAATAAACTTAGATCAGAAACACGCCTTCGTTTGCGGCAGCACCCGGGGCATCGGCCGGGCGGCGGCGGTGCAACTGGCGCAATTGGGCACCCGGGTGATTCTGCTGGCGCGCGACGAAGCCGCGCTGCGGCGGGTGCGCGAAGAACTACCCGCCGGGCACGGCCAGCGCCACGGCTACATTTGCGCGGATTTCAACGATCCCGATGCGCTCCGGGAAAAAGTGGAGAGATTCATGGCCCAAAATCCCCCGGCACACATCCTGGTAAACAACACCGGCGGCCCTCCTCCCGGCTACGCTATCCAGGCCGGGCTGCCGGCGTTCCTGAAAGCGTTCTCCATGCACCTGCTCTGCAACCAGGTTCTGGCGCAGGCGCTGGTTCCGGGAATGAAATCGGAACGCTATGGCCGGATCGTCAACGTCATCTCCACCTCGGTGAGGCAGCCGATTATGGATTTGGGAGTTTCCAACACTATCCGCGGGGCGGTAGCCAGCTGGTCCAAAACCCTTTCCCGGGAGCTGGGGCCCTTCAGCATCACGGTGAATAACGTGCTGCCGGGAACTACCCAAACCGGGCGGCTGCAAGCGATTATCGAAGACCGGGCGCGGAAATCCGGGAAAACCACACCGGAAATCGAAGCGGAATTGCTGGCGGAAATCCCCGCCGGGCGGTTCGGCAGAGCGGAAGAAATCGCCGCCGCAATAGCATTTTTGGCCTCCCCGGCGGCTTCCTACATCAACGGGGTAAGCCTGGCGGTGGACGGGGGGAAGATTGCCTGCCTGTAGCCGGCGAACAGGGCGCGGGAGATACGTAATACGTAATGCGTATTGCGTATTGCGTATTGCGTATTGCGTAACAGGGAATACGGAAAAATAAGCATATATGGAAGAGGAAAAATCTTTGAATAGAAATTACCCCGAAGAAGTTCGGATACTCGAAAAAGAGGGGCGGGAATTCATTTTGGTGGGAACCGCTCACGTATCCCGGCAATCTGCGGCATTGGTTCGGGAAGTCATCACCCAGGAACGCCCCGATTGCGTTTGCGTGGAATTGGACGCCCAACGCTACAAAAGCCTTTCCGAACAAAGCCGCTGGGAGACGCTGGACCTGCGCGCGATCATTCGCCAGAAGCAGCTTAGCACCCTGATCATTAACCTGCTGCTGGCCTCGTACCAGAAAAAATTAGGCGACCAGTTAGGTGTAATGCCGGGAGTGGAACTGCTGGAAGCCACCAAAATAGCTGGCGAGCAAAATATTCCCATCGCGTTGTGCGACCGGGATATTCGCGTTACCCTGCGGCGAGCCTGGCACTTGCTCTCTTTCTGGAAAAAGATGGAACTGCTGGCCATCGGCCTGGCGGGAATATTCGAGAAGCAAGAAATTTCAGAAGAGAAATTAAGCGAATTACGCCGTAAAGACATGCTCTCAGAGCTGATCTCGGAACTGGGCAACGCCATGCCGGTCTTGAAAACCGTGCTGATCGACGAGCGGGATGCCTACCTGGCGCAAAAAATAAAAGAGGCGGCGGGGGAAAAAATTGTCGCTGTAGTAGGGGCGGGGCATTTGGAAGGCATCAGCGAAACGCTCGCCACAGATCAGCGCCGGGATTTGCGGGAAATCGAGCAGATTCCCCCGGCCTCCCCGGTGTGGAAATGGATCGGGTGGAGCATTCCGGCGCTGGTGCTGGGATCGATTTTTTACATCGGCTGGACCCGGGGAATCGATACCGCAGGCCATAGTATTTTTTTCTGGATACTGGCTACCGGGCTTCCCAGCGCCCTGGGGACGCTACTGGCCTGGGGGCACCCGGTTACGGTTCTCTCCGCCCTGTTAGGAGCGCCGATTACCACCCTCAGCCCGGCCATCGGGGTAGGGTACGTGGCGGCATTGGTGCAGGCCTACCTCAAGCCTCCGATGGTAAAAGAATTTCAAACCGTGCGCGATGACGTGGGAAAGTTCAAGAAATGGTGGCAGAACAAACTGCTGAGAGTGTTACTGGTCTTTATTTTCTCCAGCTTAGGGGGCGCCATCGGGATGTATTTCGGAAGCTACAAAATTGTGTCCGCGCTTTTTCAGTAGGATTCAGACCTCAAAGGTTTCAGAAACCTTTGAGGTCTTGGGGGGCCTTCATACTTCCCACTTCTCAACTCGCCAGAACCGCTTCTTGCGGAAGCGGTTTTGTGCCGCACCACCAGTAGCGCAGCAGTTCCTGCGCCTGGAAGGCGGTCAGCTCCGGAAATCGCTGCATCAGTAAAGGAATCGCAATAAAAATATTAGCGAGCAAGGCTTCCTCCTGAGCGGTCAAAACCCCCAGGTGCTCGTCGGTAATGAAATCAGGACGTTGCATCGTTTTTCTCCCGTACAAAGTTTCATCCGTTAAAATTGAATAACTGGAAATTTCGACTGAATTCCAGCCAGCTTTAGGGGGTCGAATTTCCCGGGAGGGTTTTCGTGAGAGGGATCAATCCGCGGCCATTTCAGAAATGCTGATTGGCGAATGCCTGGCTGTTCTGCCGGGATTGGGTTTGTATGCCAGTCGGAAAAACGTTTTGGTGAATTCCTGAAAATACTTTTGCAGTTTTCATGCCCCGGAGACTATATTCAGCATTCCCATGGGTATCCATCCCTGCGGGAGAAGGCGTTAAGCAACGTGTCCTAAATTAATTGCCGTTTTATGAGAACGGCTTCCTTGTTAAACGTAGAGACGTTGCATGCAACGTCTCTATGCCAATTATTTAGATATTTAGAGCACGTCGCTAAAGCGACGAGAAGACGGGTATTTGAAACGAGGTGCGATTTTCTCATCTAATTCCATCACTCTACCAAACCCATTACGGAGGATCTATTCATGAAAAGGTTACTGATGGTTCTGTTGATTCTGGCGGGTATGAGTCTGTATCAATCTGTGTATGCGCTGCCGGGCCTGAAATTTGGCGTGGAAGGAAACCTCGCTATGCCCCAGGGCGATTTCGGCGACGTCGCCGGCACCGGTTACGGCGCAACTGCGTTCGCCATGTTCACCCTCATGCCGGCTATCAACCTGTCTGCCCACGCGGGATATATGATCTTTGGCGGAAAGGATTTTCAAACTCCGGCGGGAAACGTTGAATATGATTACAGCGCCATTCCCATTCTTGCCGGGGTGCGATTTTATGTATTGCCGATGCCCAAGCTGTATCTCGCCGGGCAGTTGGGGTTTCATAATTTTAAGGTAACTACAAAATCGCCGGCGGGAGGGGAAAGCGATGAGTCCTCCACTGAATTCAGCTTTGCCCCCACGGTGGGGGTGGAATTCGGCCCGCTGGATGCTTCGGCGTTTTATATGATCATTTCCGACGCGAACTATATCGGCCTGCGATTAGGATATGGGTTTTAATCTGCTTTGAGCTGGTCAATTACCTGAACACAGCGATACCGCGAATACAATCGCTCCAAAAGTGCAAAGGGCTGCCGACATGAGTGAATTACTCGTCATCTGCAGCCCTTTGTATTTTCAGGATCGGTAATACTTTATTCAAAAACTACGGAAAGTAAATTGCCAATGTTAATACTCCCGCAGAATTTATTCCTAACGAACTTCCTGAGCCTTGTTTCATGGTGATTGTTGTACTGGCTGAAGTTACTTCCAGATCCTTAAATGAACGTTTCCCATATCCCAGTTGGTATTCTGCCGCAAGACTGATCATCTTTTTGTAGAGGAAGAATTCCGCACCCACCAGGCCGGCAAATCCTATTTCAGTATATCCATCTTCATTCTTTATAGTTGTTTGCGGAGTGGGGTCTGTTACCTTGGTTTTCCTCTCCGTTGATCGAGTTCTATATAGAATCCCTACCCCCACATAGGGACTTACCCGTTTAGCTCCCATGTGTATCTCGACGGCAGCATTAATTCCAAGGGTTGTGGCTGTTTCTTCACCATCTTTGCCAGTTTCGTTAGTATTTGGAGTAGGGTTGAATGGATCAGTTTCTTTGTCACTTGCGAATTGTAAACCAGCTCGCACGGCCATGGTAGGCGACATATAAAACTTACCCCCTATTCCGCCCAAATATTCATCGGCGTTTAGAGAGCTAAAACCGCTGAATTGGAACAACAAAGCCTTCGAACCTACATCGAAATTGTCGTCATTATCCTGGCTATATCCCAAATTAAACAAAAATAATACGGCCAGAACACATACCATCGTCACGGGCTTTTTCATTTCTGTCTCCTTTGAAGTTTGGACATTCAGGCATTAGTCACTTTTTACGCCCAAATTATAGCTATAGCGCGGCGCTCATCTTCTGGTTGTGGCTTCAAAATCTCCCACCATCAAGGATTAAGAAGCAAAAGGCACAACCAATGGCTGTGCCTTTTGTTTCGGAAGAAATTGCGTCTCTCTCGATTCGAGAAGAGAACGGATTGGCTTACTGGCCGCCGAGCGGGAACATGATCCCGGCTTTGATCTGGATGCCGGTGTTTTTGTCCGAAGTATCGATGTCGTCAGCACC
>WYBG01000003.1 GCA_011526015.1 Deltaproteobacteria bacterium
ACCCGGTCACCCTTGCGGATGGTATCGCTGCTTTCAGCTTGCCAGATCTCCCCTTCGAAGGTGACCTGGCCTTTTCCATCGGTAAAATCCTCTAACGCTTCGGCGCTGCTCTCGGCCAGGAATTCCCGTCCCAGGACGGTTTTCTTCTTTTGGGCGCGGATGCCCATTCCCACCGCGAAGACGAAGAACAGCACCGTCGCGGCGGTGACCGTGACAATCACTTCCCAGGAAATTTTCACAAACGGCACCTCCGGATCGAATAACATGATCGAACCGACCACGAACGATATCACCCCCCCGATGGTCAGCACCCCATAACTGGGAATTTTGATCTCCAAAAGGAAGAGAACGATGGCGAGCAAGATCAGCAGAATGCCGGCATAATTGACCGGCAGGGTATTCATGGCGTAGAAGGCTAAAATCAGGCTGATGGCCCCGATAACCCCGGGGAATATCGCGCCGGGATTGTAGAGCTCGAAGAACAAACCGTAAATCCCGATGATAAAGAGAATGTAGGCGATGGTGGGATCGCTGATGACGTTCAGAATTTTAAAGCGCAGGGGCATATCGATATGCTGCTCCTCCGCCTCGCGGGTCGCCAGCTTCACGGAATCTGCCGCGGTTTTTACCACTTTGCCGTCCATCAGGATTAACAAGCTGTCTATGCTCTCGGTAACAAAGTCGATTACCTGCAACTCCAGGGCTTCGGCGGCGGTCACGGAAACGGCATCGGTGACCGCCTTCTCCGCCCACTCCGCGTTGCGCCCCCGTTCCTCGGCAATGCTGCGGATAAAGGCCACCGCGTCGTTGGTGGCTTTTTTCAACATGGTGGCGTTGGCGCTGTCGGCGCCCATGCCCATGGCTACCACGCTGGCCGCACCGATGTTAGTGCCCGGGGCCATCGCCGCCACGTGCGCCGCCAGGGTGATGAACACCCCCGCGGAACCGGCCCGCGCCCCGGAAGGCGCCACGTACACCACCACCGGCAGCGGTGAATTCAGCATATTTTTGGTGATGTCGCGCATGGATTCCATCAGCCCGCCGGGGGTGTCCAACCGGATGATCAGGCAGTGGGCGTTCTCCGTTTCGGCATGCTCGATAGAAGAGTGGATGAACTCGCTGGAAGCGGGATTGATGACCCCATCAATGGTAATAACATGCACCCGGTTTTGCGCCTGAACCGCCAACACCGGAAGCAAAACAGCCAGAATAAAAGCGATCCGTCTAAGGCTCATAGTTTTCTTCCAGTTTTAGTTGATGTTACGGCATCTTGAGGAATATGTCAAGTTCTTAATACCGAGTGCATCTTCCAGACAGAAGGAAAACTTACCTCCCCATGTGCAAAATAAATTTTGCACTCCTCTTCGACGACTCAATTCTCTTTCGCCGTGGCCATTTGCTCCGGCGTAATCAGCCCCGCTTTTAAAAATTCCCGAATGACGATCTCGGTCATTTCGCTCCTAAAGGCAAATTCATAACGCAAATCCAGCACGTAAGCCTTCAGGCGCATTTTCAGCAGCGAGCGGCCTTCGTGAATTTCGTTTTTGAATCTCACCGCAATCGGTTTATTGAGATAGACATATTGGGAAACCGCCGCGGCGCGGTAGGCAATCTTACGCGCTTTCACCAGGTCTATGTCCGCCGGAAAATAAAACTCCGCCACCACCTGACAGTTGGATTCTCCGGAATTGGAATTGGAAACCGACTGGTTCATTATTTCCCCGTTGGGGATGGAAACCAGGCTGTCATCCGGGGTAACCACTCTTACGGTGCGCAGGCCGATCTGCACCACCTCGCCGTAAAAATCGCCCACCTGGATTTTATCGCCCACCTGGAAGGGGCGATCCAGCAGAATCATGATCCCGCCGAAAACATTTTTCAGAATGTCCTGGGATGCAAACCCCAATGCGATGCCGGCAGAGGCGGTAAATGCCAGCAGGGTGGCTATGGGCGGCTGAATAATGCCCTCGATGATCACGAAAATAACGAACGTCCAGGTAAGCACGCGAAAAATGGGAATGAACCGCTTAATTAGCAAACGCAGATGCGCCCATCGCTCCGCAATCGCTTCCAGCAGGCGGGTAAAGTAGCGGATGATCAGTATGGAGGCGAGAATCACCACAATGGTCCAAAAAATTTTGCCAAAGGTCAGGGACCAGGGGATGGCCGGTTTGTTCTGCAGGATGGAATCTTGCAATAGTCTTACGGTGGTTTCTGCGGCGGCGCTGTCCGCGGCAACCCCGGGGGCTTGGTCTGAAATCGGTAAGTCCTGGGGGCCGGCGGCATGGCTTACCGGCAATGTCATCACCAGCAGCAGCCAGGTTAGTGTGAGCGATTTTATGCCGGGCATTTCTTAACTCCTAATGATGCGATTTACCAGTTGAAAATTATCGCCACAAGACCCCAAGACGCAAAGGAAGCACAAAGGAAAAGAAAAAAAGTTGCGGAGATAACCCCCCAAAACCTTTGTGAAACTTCCTGCCCCGGTGCCTTTGTGGCAAATTTTCTCCGCTGTCATCCCCAACTGCTAATTGGCATTAATGGATGATATTCAAACGTTTGAGCGCAACCAGGGCCGGCCGGTAAAGAAAGGGATGGATGCGGCAACCGTTTTCATTTTCCGTTATGATCCCCTTGTTGATCAACGAATTAAACAACATCACACTTTGCTGTTCGGATTGATGAAAAACCTGCGCATGCTCCTCCGGCTTCAGCATTTCGTGTTGAATGAGCGCCCCAATGGTAAACAATTCTTCCGCGGAGAGTTGGTACATAAACGAATAATCCTGTTCGATCAACGGCCAGAGGGTAAGGCGGCTGTTTTCGATCTTGCGGATGGCGCGTATCCAGTACAGAATTGCCACGGAAACATTGCCGCTGGCCACTTCTTGAAGCTCTTTGAAAAAAAGATCCTGCAAGTAGGCTTGCTGCGCTTCTTCGCCGGTTAGTTTTTTGAAGCGGCGGTTTTTTTGAATCTTCTCCGGCGTCTCGAAAAAGAGCCGGTAACCGGTAACGCGGTGGCGGCGCAGAATGACGTTTTCCATTTCCTGGCGGGTAAGATTATCCAGGGAAAGCACCCGCCGGAAAAAACGGGAGATATTGATCACTTTATCCAGGTATGCCCAACTGTAGAGGGTGCAGGTAAGCACCCAGTAAACCTGGCGGTGGGTGCGGGAGATGAGCAACAAGAATTCTTCCAGGAGATCGAAACCGTCCACCGTTTTTAGAAACAGGTTCTGAGTATTTTCCACAATACAAACCACCGGCTCCTGGAGCTGAAGAAGGGCTTTTTGCATCTCCGGCAGGGTGCGCGCTTTGCATTCCGGAAAGGCGCTCTGAAGATGGGGAATAAAGTCTTCCGCCCGCCAGATGGTTGTTTTGACGTCAATCTCGCGCACCGGGTGGCCCGCAAAAATCCATTCCTTGGCAAAATTAATGACCGTGGTTTTACCACTGCCGCGTTCCCCGGTGATGGCGGTGGTGACAAAATATCCCTGTTGCCAGG
This sequence comes from Deltaproteobacteria bacterium, assembly GCA_011526015.1. Taxonomy (GTDB): domain Bacteria; phylum Calditrichota; class Calditrichia; order RBG-13-44-9; family J075; genus JABWBP01. The sequence continues at coordinate 3,506 of WYBG01000003.1, forward strand.
TTTTAAAATCCTCGTTCAATTCGGAAAGCTCATCTTCACGGCCGGCAAAAAAGCGTTCATCGGTGAGGGGACGGTTCTGGAACAAACGTTGATACACGTAGGGCAGGGAGGTTATTTTCCGGCGGGTTTCCGAGAGATATTGAAACAGCGCCGCCTGGCTATCGAGGGCTGCCGGGGCCAGGCCGGTTATTTTGCGCAATTGGGAATATTTCTTCTGGACCAGGCCGGCGGTTTGTTTCAGGAAAGACCAGACGCGCGGGATGATCAGTTTGAAGAAATTCCAGATTTTTTGGCGGTAGAAGTGAATCCGCTCTTTGGCTTTGGTATGCGCCAACTGGATTTTCAGTTTAAGGAGCGCTTCGTTATCCAGCAATTCCTGCACGTCCTGTATAAATTCTCGAACGATCCGGAACAGTTCGGTTTCCGATTGCTGCCGGAA
>WYBG01000344.1 GCA_011526015.1 Deltaproteobacteria bacterium
ATCACTTAACCGAATTGAACCGGCTACAAACAACTATTCTTGAATTGCTCAACTTTTCGGTAAACATCTATACTCAACTGACTTCTCAATCTGATAAACCCGGTTGAAAAGGAGCGAACCGGAAGTGATAAGACAGACATTACCCTAAAACGGAATGTATGGCCATCCGCGGTATAATCAATCCAACATTTAGTAGTGAGCATCATTTAAAAAAAAGGTAACACTTTAGCCCTTTGAAAAACTCACGCAAAATGTCATTCCCGCTAAGGCGGGAATCCAGAAAAGTGCCTTAGAATATGGATTCCCACTCCCCGTATTCATGGGGACAAGCTTCGTGGGAATGACAGACGAAAGGATAAGCGGCCAAAATTTCCGAATTTTTCATAGCGCTAAAATGTTACAAAAAAGAGTACCTGATGCCCTGCTTGTCCCCCGGGGCCTGCCGCTATGGTGTTTGCAATAGAAAGTTTCCCGGCCATCCCGGATAACCCTATGAAGTAAATAACGGCAGGCTCTTAACTCGCCTAATCTATTTTCTCCGTACGACAATTATCCTATCATTTGCGACAAGGTTACTATGTAACCTTTACCCGGTTTCGGTAACTTGCTGCGCAAATTTTAATTTCGGATCAAAACGCGAGTGCTTTTCCCAATAGCATTCATTGATGAGTAAAAACATTGGTGAAGAAGCCTGCTGAACACCGGTCACGAGCCTGCGGGAATATCTCTGGAAAAATCTTTATGATACCCAATTATATTGAGGAACGAGTCGTGTCAAATAGTTACTTCCCTCCGAACAAAGCTCCTCCCGCTTTTCTTGTGGAAGTGAAACGGGGGTGCTCATAAAGCAAAAACCCAACCCTCTAAGAGACGGGTAGAAACATTTAAACGCGCCGGTTGATGCACACCCGCAGCTATCAAATTAAGCGATACGAATCCTCATCACTTTTAAGGAGACAAATGTATGAACCGAATGAACAATAATTATATGCTTCGCGGATTTTCGATACTTTTTTTGATAATGGTTTGCCTGGCCACTTCGCTCCTGGCCCAGAGGAAACGCCCGCAAACCGGCCAGCAAATTGCCGATAATACAGAGGCACAAACTGTCCGGCCGGAAAAGGTACTGACATCCGTAAGGAACGATCAGTCTCTTCCATTAAGTGAACAGGTTAAAATTTACAAGCTTCCGGCCCCTACCGGTGAGCAGAAAATATTTCCCCTTAAGCCATATCCTTTTGAGAACCAGATTAAAGAGTTGCCTTTTGTATTGGACCCATCGCTTCAAGACTGGCAAGGTGCAAATAGCTCTCGTACCGTGCTCCTGAGTTTTGATGGGTTGGAAGTAGGAGACAACATCGGTGGTGGCGGAGCCCCGCCTGACCCGAACGGCGATGTCGGGCCAAATCACTATGTTCAAATGACTAACTCAGTCTATGAAATATTTGATAAGGCCGGCAATAGCGTACTGGGTCCTTTCGACATCAACACTTTATGGGCCGGGTTTGGCGGACCGTGCGAAACAAATAACAATGGCGACCCGATCGTTCTCTATGACCAGGTGGCTGATCGCTGGTTTTTGAGCCAATTTGCAGTAGATGATCCGAATAACCAGTCCATTTGTGTCGCTTGCTCCCAAACACCTGACCCCACCGGGGCATATTATCGCTATCAATTTAATTTTACTACTGATTTTCCCGATTACCCCAAGTTCGGTGTGTGGGGCAATGCTTATGCCGCAACTTATCGAGTGTTTCCAAACGCCGGTGGTTTTATTATGAAAGCCGGCGCGCTGGAACGCAATAAGATGTTAGCCGGGAATCCTGCCCAAATGGTAGTATTCTCTATCTCTGCTTTGCTTCCCGGGACCGGCGCAGATGGTTTCATTCCGGCTGATCTTGATGGTGCTGCGGCCGCTCCCGGAACCCCAATTCCAATTCTTGGACACCAGGATGACGGGCTGACCGGCGCCCCGGTTGACAGGCTGGCATTGTTTGAACTCACCCCGGACTGGAACAATACAGCCAACTCTACTTTTACCGGGCCGGTCTTCCTGCCGACAGATCCTTATGACGCCGTATTTGCCGGCGGCATACCTCAACCGGGCACCGCCCAGCAGCTGGACATTCTTTCGCATTTCACGATGTTTCGTCTCCAGGCTCGCGACTTCGGCACTCATATGTCAATGGTAACCAACCATACTGTTGATGTGGGTGTGAATCATGCCGGCATCCGCTGGTATGAGCTGCGTAAGAGCGGCGGCGCATGGAGTATTTTCCAGCAAGGCACTTACGCCCCGGACAACGATCACCGCTGGATGGGCAGCATTGCCATGGATGGAGTCGGAAACATCGCCCTGGGCTACTCTGTTTCAAGCTCCACGACCTTTCCTTCCATTCGCTTCACCGGCCACACCGCCGGCGCTGCCCCGGGAGTGATGGACGTAGCCGAGGAAAGCATTATCGCGGGTACTGGCTCACAGACCAACCCCGACCGCTGGGGGGACTATAGTATGATGACTGTGGATCCGGTAAATGATGCAACATTTTGGTATACCACCGAATATTATTCACAGTCAAGCGCTTTCAACTGGAAAACGCGTATTGGCGCGTTTAATCTTGGGCCAGGTGTGCTCCCTTCAGGCATTTTAGTTTGGGAAGGAACCCTGGGCGGCCAGGATTACAGCGGCGCGTACATCAATACCTTCTTGACCAACGCCGGTCTCACCACCCAATACACCGACGTCTTTCCCGCTTCCCTGATCGGCTACGATGCGGTATTCCTGTCTTTCGGCAATTATGGCGCTTCCGGCTCCAACACGGTTTTTGATAATACCATGGCCGCGGCGGTGCAAGCCTACCTTGAGGCCGGCGGCAAGGTGTACCTGGAAGGCGGCGACGCTTTAGGGTTCGACCAGGTGGGTAATGCAGCCTTGCTTGCTTTATTCGGATTAGCCAGCGCGGCAGACGGCGCTAACAATGCCATCGATGGCCTGCAGGGACAGGCCGGTACCCTTACCGACGGGATGTTATTCACCGCCTCTACCCAGGTCAATACGAATTGGATCGACACCTATACGGCCGGCGGGGGCGCTATCGCCTTTGTGGAATCCGGCTATGGAAACGTGGCGGCGCAGCACAGCGGCGTTGCCGGGCAGAAGACCTTCTGCTTCTCCTATGCTCTGGCGGGATTGACTGATGCAGCCGCCCCCAGCACCAAAGACGACTTGATGGCGGCTATCGTCAACTTCTTAGACTTGGCTCCCGCCGCTCCCGATCACCTGGTGTGGGTGCCGGCGGACGTTGCCGGGGCCAGCGCCGCCAGCGGCAACAACATTTTTGACGCCCTGGTCGCCAATGGGCGCAGCGCCATGCTGACCGACGATCTCTTCGAATTCGGTAATGACCTGAGCCAGTATGATGCGGTCTGGGTGGTGCTGGGCATCTATTCCAATAACCACATCTTAGGCGCCGGCGATCCGGAAGCGGCGGCATTGGAAACCTACCTGGCTAACGGCGGAAGGATCTACCTGGAAGGGGGCGACTGCTTCGCCTATGATCCGGTAAACGCCGGGGGGTACGATATTAACCCCTGGTTTGATTGTACACCTGTTTCAGACGGCCAGGGGGATGTCGCCGGGCTAATTGGTCTCAATCAACTTTCTGCGTTTACCTTTGACTATACCGGCGAGAACAATTTCATGGATGAGCTTTCGGCGATTGGCTCCAGCCCCATCTGGCAGAATGACGCCAATACCGACATCCACGGACTGTATAATACCGGCTACGGCCCCGGCGACGGAAGAGCGATCGGGGTGGTTCCCTCCTTCGGCGGGATGATGACTCCTACGGTGCCCCTGGACCCGGAAACCCGTATAGTGAAGAATTTCGGATCGCAGGAAGTGCAAGGAACATCTTCCAAAACTAAAGTCCGGTCGGCCAATAAAACCGCTCGAACCGTAATCAAACGGTTCGCTTATCCCTCCCAACCGAAGGTTCAGCGCTCCGCCGAAAAACCCCTCTATAAAATAACTCCCAACGGCCTGGAACTGCTGGCCAATAACCAGACGGATTTGATGGCCGCTTACCTGGGCCTGTTCGAATCGACCGCCAACGGGCAGGTCGTTGGCTCGGTCAATTCCCCCGCCACCGTGCCCCAGGGCGGCGCATTTATTGCGGGAGTTGAAGTGGATATGACCAATATGCCCGCGCCGGACGCGCTTCTGGGCAGCTTTACCGCCACCCTTACCTGGGATCCTGCCTGTATCAGCTATACCGGCAATTCCGGGATCCTCTCCGGTTTTACCGGATTTGTAAACGACGGGAACGCCGGGAACGGAGTGCTGGTGTTCAACGGCGCCAAAGCCACCGGCCAGGGGGGCGTTGTTGACATTTTGAACGTTAATTTCCAGGCGATCGGGCCGGTGGGATCGAACTGTTGCTTGAATCTGCAATTCTCCGCCATGGCCGCGGCAGTATCCTTCACCAATCTGCTGCCCTTCTTGACCGTGAACGGGTCTTGCATCGATATCGTTCCTGCCTGCACCCCCGGATTGCTGGGAGACATCAACGGCGATAATGCGGTCAACTCCCTGGACGCCCTGCTGATGCTCTCTTTTGATACCGGCTTCCCGCTGCCCCAGCCCTTCCTGGATCGCATTGCCATCGGTTTCGGCGACGCGACGCAAGACGGCCTCACCAACTCCACCGACGCGCTGGTCACCCTGAGCTGGGAAGTGGGCTTCCCGGTACCTTTCCCGGTGGGCTCCCAGGTCTGCTTGCCTGTGGCCGCAGCGCTCGGTAAATCCACCGTTGCCCCGGCTGCGCAAGGCGCTGAAGTACAAGCCTATGCGGCGTTGAACTTATCCGGCCAGACCCTGGAAGTGCCGGTGATGGTCAACATGGCGAAAAGTGGCGAGAAACTGGGCAGCTACACCATGGCCATGACCTGGAATCCCGCGCTGCTGGAATTCACCGGCTTCGATGGCGGCGCTGCGGAAGGATTCGGCGACCCGGTGGTGAACGACCTCAATGTCAAACAGGGTCGGTTGGTCGCCGCCCACGCCTATCCCCGGGGCGCTGAAGGCCTGGTAAACGTTCTGAACGCCCGCTTCATCGTGAAGGGAAATGCGCAAACGCCCGGGAACGCTCCCGTTTCCTTGAGCTTCAGCGCCATGGCCGCGGCGCAAACCTTTACCGACCTGTTGCCGGCGGTAAAAGTAGTGGATGCGCCGGGGGCGAACGAAGCGCCGGCATCCTTTGCGCTGGATAACTATCCCAACCCCTTCAACCCGGCCACGGAAATACGCTACCAACTGCCCGAAGCGGCGGACGTGCAAATCGTGGTGTATAACGTGTTAGGCCAGAAGGTGCAGACCCTGGTGAGCGGAAAGCAGCAGGCCGGAACTTACCTGCTACGCTGGGAAGGCAAAAATGACCAGAACCAGCAAGTGCCCTCGGGGATGTACTTCCTGCGCATGAAAGCCGGGAAGTTCACCGCCAACCGCAAGTTGTTGCTTATGAAGTAGCGGAATCTCGGGCAGTAAGGAGAGAAGAAGGAAGAAGGAAGAGTTAAAAAATGGATTTAGGGCGCGGGGCATTCGAATGGGTTCGAATGCCCCGCGCTGTTTTATGCCAAAATATACTGCCATCTGTACCGTAAATTTGCAAATTTATTTCGAGTTGCTTACATTGACTTCGATGCTGCGCGGGGAGCTTCACCAGGTAAGTCGGAAGTCTTTTGGGCTTTAAACATTTTTAAAATAGATTTATAGAAGCAATTGGTTCTATTAGCATCCGTATGGAAATTCATCTACAATCAATTGTTCCCGGGGAATTTTGGTAAGCGGTAGGTATTTATCCCCAAAGCCCAAAAGCTTTCACTAATGCAATATGGCGCTGAAATCCTGGAAGACAGCAACTTTTTTAGCTGCGCTGTTATCGCTGCGGACGTTTGGGCAGCAAACTCCCGATGAGTTCGTAATCATAAAATCGCTGCCTGCCGCTGCCGTTAGCACAGTAAAAGAAAAGAACCTGGCCCGGGCCATCGCGGAGATACACTTCGAACATATCGGGGCGGAAGAGGGGCTGTCCCAGGGCATGGTCACCGCGATTTTACAGGA
>WYBG01000345.1 GCA_011526015.1 Deltaproteobacteria bacterium
GAAGATGAGATTCTAGAGCTTCTCTACGGTTTTCTGAAAAGAATAAACTTTTTTGATGAGGATTCTGTGACCGACGAAAGTCGGCAAAAAGCCTATGATCTGTGTAAAGATATCGACGAGAAAGATACGCCACATCTATCCATAACCATTGAATTAGATGGTTTACTCTGGACAAGCGACAAGATATTAAGGGAAGGTTTGGAAGCGAAAGGTTTCAATTCTTTTTTTGATATTGAATGATTATTCCCAACGCAGCCCATAAAAAACGCGCCGCATGAAGATCGTTCCATCCGGCGCGTTTTGGTTTTCAGATGCGCAACTTCCCGGAGGTTCGGAACCTCCGGGAAGTTGAGATGTGTTGAAAATAAGGAAATCCTGCGTAGCAGTCCTCTCATTTAATCAGGGTGACTTTCGCGGTCAGCACTTCTCTGCCGCTTTCCAACCGCACCAGGTAGATGCCGCTGGGCAGATCGTTGGCCGTGAAGTTGACCTGGTATTCCCCGGCCGCCTGCGGGCCGTTCACCAGGGTGGCTACCTTCTGCCCCACGATATTGAACACGTCCATCCGCACCGTTGCGGCTTCCGGCAGGGTGTAGCTGAACCGGGTGGAGGGGTTGAAGGGGTTGGCGCCCACGACCTGCAGCGTCGCGCCGCTCGCGAGCGGGGTGATTGGGGCCGGGGCAGGAGGCGTGAAATATCCATCCGAGAGGGTTTTCATGAATGCGACCAGGTAGGCTTCCTGTTCGAGGGTCAACCCGAGATCACCCAACTCGTCGCTGTTGACATTAATGGGCACTTCCGGTGCCGGCCAGGGAACGCCGTTCCAACCTGCTCCGGCAACGTCGCGGGTATTGTAGAAGTGGGTAATTTCTTCCAGGGATTTGAAATATCCGTTATGCCCGAAGGCTTTCACAAATCCCGGGTAAGGCCTCAGATCCACGTTGCGCAGTGTGGGAACCTTGTGTTTGCCCCATTCGGCCATATAAACATCCAAAGGATAGTCCTTGCTCTTCAAGAATCCGCCCAGGCCGGGATCGATCCAGTCTTCGCCGTCGGGATTCCACTTTTTCGGCATGGTATAGAAAGGATTCTCTTCATTCCGGGGAACGCCCAGGTTGTCGTAGGTGAAATCCGTGAACAGCGGCGGCACGTGGCAGGCGCTGCACATGCCGGCGCCTTCAAACACTTCCAGCCCAAGTATTTCTTCAGGGCTTAGGTCTTCCTCGCCGGCCAGGTATGCATCATATTTAGAGGTAAAGGCGCTCGATTCCGATGACCTTTCGTAAGCAGCGATGGAGCGGGCGATTCTTTCATAGGTTAGCTCTACGTCGGCTTTGGATTTGTATTTGGGTAGTTCACCCCAAACGGTTTTATAGAGATTGGCATACTCCGATTGAGCGACCTTGATGCAAACCTGTTTGGCGTGGGGATTATTCTGCTCCAGGGGATTGAGGAACGGTCCCTGGGCCTGTTCGGCCAGCGGGTCTCCCAGCGTCCAGCCGGTGGCCCGGCCATCCCAGAACATCCCCCCTACCCAGACTTCTTCGTCGTCATCATAATAAAGCACCGGGCTGTCGTCGCCGTAAGCTGAGGTAGGCGGCTTGCGGTTTCCGAAACGGGTGTGCACTGCACCGGGATACACCGCGCCGGCAGCATTGATAGCCGGGTCCGGTCCGGTAAATCCCTCTGCCGGGGTATGGCAAACCGCACAGGATTGCCCCGACGGGGTGGAAAGGTTGGTATCGAAAAACAGCTTTTTGCCCAACGTCTCGATGGGGGTAAGCTGGGCAAAGGCGAGGCTGCTGAGGGCAAAAAGCGCCAGCGCGAGAACGTAAAATTTCTTCATGGCTCATAACTCCCTTAGTTAAAGGGTTAAATGAAAGAAGTAAGTTTGATAACCTCCCCGAAAAATGTGGGTACTGCCCCGGGGAACCGCGCCGCCCGGTAAAACAGTTTTTTCCATCCACCGCACCTCCTGGTTAGGGATGATCATTTGGGGAATTAATCGAACAATGAAAAAGAAGTGAAAAGACGGTAAACCTGCGTTGAGTCCATTTCCTGCTCCCGCAAGAAATCATTCCTTGTTTTCAACACAACTCTTTACCAAAACCGAACTAATTTAGTATAGTATTTTGTCGAAAACCATGACTTTGGTCATGTTTTTCAGCATTTTTTAGCACATTTCTTGCGCCCCGGCAAAGCAGGAATTATTTTGGGCGTGGCTTTCAGCCATCAGCATTCAGCTATCCCCGAAGGGGCAGGCAGCTTTCAGCTATACTTGTCGAGGGTTAGTTTTACACTGTCATGCTCGCGAAAGCGGGCATCCAGAAACGCTGGAAAATCAATGGATTCCCGCTTTCGCGGGAATGACATGAAGCGTGAAATTCTGACCCTTAATCAGTATATCAGTTATCATGCGGGATAATCGCTGATAGCTGACCGCTGCCTGCCCCTTCGGGGAATGCTGACGGCTGCATAATTGCTGTACAGCCAGGGAATCCATTTTGAGGCGCATACAAGGGAATGATGCTAAAAACCGACGTTTTCATCCTCACCGGGGAGTGGCAGGATCTCCCCCGCAGCCGCGAGCACCCCCAGGGCCGCCACCTGCTGCGCTACTACGGCATCTCTGAGGAACATGGCCGGGTGGAGATCCTCATCGACCGCCAAAAACCGCTGTTTTTCATTCCCCGCGCCGCAGTTCTGCCGCCGGGAGTGCGCCCATCGGAGCGAAAAGCGGTTGCATTGCGCAATTTTGCCGGGGAGGAGGTGGACGCGCTCTATTTTCCCACCCAGAAAGCCCTGCGCTCCGCGGCAAAAACCCTCAAGGCGCTCAACATTCCCACCTACGAGGCGGACCTGAAGCCGGAGCGCCGCTATTTGATGGAACGCTTCATCAACGCCCAGGCCACGGTGCAGGGCCAGGCAACCCGGAACGGGCGGCTGACCGCGTTCCGCAATCCCCGCCTGACCCCCTGCGAAACGGCCCCGGATTTCACCATTCTCTCCTTCGACATCGAGACCGGGGTGGACAGCGACCGCTTGTATTCCATTGCAGTTCACTTAACCGGAAAGAATTTGGAAGAACAGCAGCGCGTGTTCATGCTCGGCGAATCCCCGGGCGCTGCGGCGGAATTCATCTCCTTTCATCCCACGGGGCAAAAGGTGCTGGAAGCGTTCCTGCGCTGGTTTCAGGAGGCGGACCCGGACATTCTCATCGGCTGGAACGTGATCGGCTTCGACCTCGCCTTCCTGGAGCGCAAGAGCCGGAAATGGGGAATCCCCTTTCATCTGGCGCGCAACGAGCGCCCCATCACCCTGGCAAAACGGGAGCGCATCGGCTACACGGCGGAGATTTCCGGGCGGGTGGTGATCGACGTTTCCCAAACCCTGCGAATGTCCTTTTACAGCTTCGAAGATTACCGCCTGGAAACCGTGGCGCAGGCGCTGTTAGGCCGGGGAAAAACCATTTCTTCGGAAGATGAAAAGATCGCCGAAATCGAGCGCCTGTTCCGGGAGGACAAAGCGGAGTTGGCGCGCTATAACTTGCAGGACTGTTTGCTGGTGAGCGAAATCGTTCGCAAAACCGGCCTGTTGGAGCTGCTGGTGCGGCGCTCCCAGATTTCCGGTTTGCTGCTCAACCAGGTGGGCATGTCCGTGGCCGCGTTCGACCACTCTATGCTGCCGCGCCTGCACCGCAAGGGGTTTGTGGCGCCCAACGCCGACGACATCACCGGGCTGGAGCACGCCGCCGGCGGCTACGTAATGGAACCGGTTCCGGGAATTTACCGGCACGTGGTGGTGCTGGATTTCAAAAGCCTCTACCCCTCCATCATCCAGTCCTTCAAAATCGATCCGCTCTCGCGCCTGCGAGCGGATATCGATCCCCTTACCACCCCCACGCCCAAACCGTACCGTTTCTCCGCCAGCGAGCACATTTTGCCGGAATTCATCGACCGGCTGATGATTCAACGCGCCGAAGCCCGCCGCGCCGGGGACGCGCATCTTTCCCAGGCCATCAAAATCCTGATGAACAGCTTTTACGGGGTGATGGGGTCCTTCGGCTGCCGGTTTTACCATCCGGATTTGCCCTCGGCCATTACCGGCACCGGGCAGTGGCTGCTGAAAGGGTGCAAAACATTTTTGGAGGCGCAGGGCTATCCGGTGCTGTATGGGGATACCGATTCTGTATTCGTGCAGTTGAAAATGAACGAAGAAGCACCCCCCGCCGAAGAGACAAGCCCCGGGGAAAGTAATCCCCAGGGAAGCCAACCGCAAGCGGACGTTAAATGGGCGGAGGAAAAGGGGCAAGAGCTGGCCGAGTTATTGAATCGCTACTGGCGGGATGAATTACAAAAAATTGGAGTAAGCTCTTACCTGGAGATGGAATTCGAGAAATATTATCACAAATTCGTGCTGCCGATCGGGCGGGCGACCGGCGGCGGGGCGCGCAAACGTTACGCCGGGCTGTTGCTGGCCGGGGGGAAACCGGTTTTGGAATTCGTGGGAATGGAATTCGTGCGCTCCGATTGGACGCCCCTGGCAAAACAATTTCAGCATGAATTGTATTGGCGGGTGCTCAACGGCCTGGAATACCGCAACTGGATTCGCGGCTTGATCGATTCCCTGCTGGCCGGGCGGCTGGATGAGCAGTTGGTCTATCGCAAGCGCCTGCGCAAGGACGCCGATGAATACACCAAGAACATCTCCCCCCAGGTGCGCGCCGCGCGGATGATGAAGAAGCCCGGGCGGGAAGTGCGCTACTTAGTCACCCGGGACGGCCCGGTTCCCATCGAGCGCCATCCCCGGAACATCGATTACCGGCATTATATCGAAAAGCAGCTTCGCCCGATTGCGGATTCCCTGTTAGGGCTGTTAGGAGTATCATTCCAAGAGCTGATCCGCCCGGCGCAGTTGGAACTGTTTTGAGTTTGAAAAGCGGTGTTTTAGTGTTCTTGCTGATTAAAGACCACGTGATAAGAGAGTTTTTGAAAAATCTCTGGCAATGGGCCGAGGCTAAAAATTGGAACGCTGATGACGCTGATGCGACAGATTTGCACAGATTCTCTAAATTTATCCGCGAAAATCCGTTGTATCCGCGTTATCCGCGTTCCAATTGGGCGTATTGGAAGTACTAAATCGAATTTTCAAACACGCTCTACGACATACTAAAACACAATAACACTAAAACACCAGAACACCCTTTACTTCGAAACCAGCACGTTCTCTTGCAAGGTGTCCCCTAATATTTTGAAGAACTGGTCGGCGTCTTTGTAATCCTCTTTTTCAATCGTCGCCAGCAGATCCGGGTTGTTCAGGAATTGCGAGGCCAGGTAAGCCTTGTAACGGATGCTCCTGGTTTCGCCTTCCTTTACCAGGCGAGTGATTTGCTTTTTCAGCTTTGCAGCGTCCTCCTGGGGATAAAAAAGCATGAATTTGAGGGAGTGGAAGATCGCCGATTCCACCATCCCGGCGTTGCCGGATTTGAGCGCCTTTTCATAATTTTTGGGCGCGTTCTTCAGGTTTTCCGGGCTTTGCGCCGGCAGCGCAACAATCAGCAGCGCAACGAAGAGTAACGATAATGTTTTCATGGCATCCTCCTGGGGGATTGAAGATTGATGATTGATGATGAACGTTTAGTTCCTGACCACTGGTTCTTAGTTCTTAGAATTTGGTTCTTCTCTTCTCATTTCCGTTTGAAGTTTACGGCGGGGATATATCAA
>WYBG01000346.1 GCA_011526015.1 Deltaproteobacteria bacterium
AGACACAGAGAACACAGAGCTTCGATCACTTTTTTAGCGTTTTTGCTTCTCTGTGCGGGGCTGGACTTAATGAATATTTGATTTTCTCTGTGCCCTCTCTCTGTGGCAAATCCTTGCGAACCGCGTAACATCAGTAAATAAGCAAACACTTGCAACCGGAAACGGCGGCATTTCAACCACTGTCAGAGAGATTGAAGCTATGAACAAACCCCTGAAGATTGGCATCGTCGGCCTGGGAAAGATGGGCGGCATCCGCGCTAAAACCGTCCGCGAACACGACGACACGGTTCTGGTTTCTGGCACGGATCCGAATCCCCCGGCGAAGGGCTTTGAGGAACTGAAGATTCTTCCCGATTACCAGGCGGTCATTCATTCCGGCGTCGATGCCGTGTTCGTCTGCACTCCTAACCGCTTTATACCGGAGGTGGTGATAGCGGCGCTGGAGGCCGGCAAACACGTCTTTTGCGAAAAACCGCCGGGCCGCAACATGGCCGATATAAAGCGGATCATGGAGGCGGAAAAACGCCATCCCGGCCTGGTGTTGAAGATCGGGTTCAACCACCGCTACCACTTCGGCATCATGGAAGCGAAAAAAATCGTGGAGAGCGGCAAATACGGCAAAATTCTCTGGGTGCGCGGGGTCTATGGCAAAGCCGAAGGCTCCGGCAATCCCAACGAATGGCGGCACGACCCGGCGCTGGCCGGCGGGGGAATACTCTTCGACCAGGGCATCCACATGCTCGACCTGTTCCGCTACTTCTGCGGCGAGTTCACGGAGATCAAGAGCATGTGCACCACCGCGTTCTGGGATTTTCCCCTGGAAGACAACGCCTTCGCCCTGCTGCGCAACGAAGAGGGCCGCATCGCCATGCTGCACAGCTCGTTTACGCAATGGAAACACCGCTTCACCCTGGAAATATTCATGCAGGACGGCTACGTGATCGTGGACGGAATGCCCTCCGGGTCGCGAAGCTATCGCGACGAATGGATCATCGAAGGCCGCAAGCACACCGGCTTTGCCATCGGCAATCCCCCGGAGCAGGCCACCTTCTGCAACACCGACCCCTCCTGGGAATTGGAATTGGCGGAGTTTGTCGATTGCATCCGCCACAACCGCCCGGTGTGCAACGGTAGCTCCCGGGACGCCTACGAAACCATGCGCCTGGTCTTCGGCATTTACGACGCGGATGAAAAGTTCAAGCAGCAACAGGCCACCAGGTTAAGTAAAAAGGAAAAAAGATAAAGGATGAAGGGTAAAAGATAAATGAGACTTCTAATATCTTTTACCTTTATCCTTTATCCTTTATCCTTTATCCTTTCTATACTAACCCGGGAGTTTGCATGAAAAACAGCACCCCTATCGCCGTCACCTCCCGCTCCTTCTCGCAGCACCCGGTTTTACGGGCGGAGTTGTTGGAACGCTATTCGAACGTGCGCTTCAATGATGAGGGCCGGGCGCTGAAGGGCGAGGAGTTGATCGAATTCGCCCGCGGGCGCCGCAAATTGATCGTGGCGCTGGAACGGATCGATGAATCCATTCTGGCCGCCCTGCCGGAATTGGAGGTTCTCAGTAAATACGGGGTGGGAACGGACATGCTCGACAAGCAGGCCATGATCCGGCACGGAATCCGGCTGGGGTGGACCGGCGGGGTCAACAAACGCTCCGTCACGGAGCTGGCAATCATGTTTATGATTTCGCTGCTGCGCCAGGCGCCGCTGGCCAGCCGGGAGGTGCGCGAGGGCGTTTGGAAAAATCGTAAAGGAAAACAGCTTACCGATCGCACCGTCGGCATTATCGGGTGCGGGAACATCGGCAAAGACCTGACCCCGGTGTTGCGGGCGTTCGGGTGCAAGGTACTTTCCCATGACATCCTGGATTTCCCGGAATTTTACGCCGCCCACCAGGTAGAGCCGGTGGAACTGGAACACCTCCTCCGCCGCTCCGACATTGTAACCCTGCACGTGCCGTTGGACGACAGCACCCGCAACATGCTCTCCGCGGAACGCCTGGCGCTGATGAAGCCGGGCGCGCTGCTGATCAATACCGCCCGGGGCGGGCTGGTGGATGAAGCGGCATTGAAGCGCATGCTCATGGAGGGCCGGCTGGCCGGGGCGGGCTTCGACGTATTCGCTACGGAGCCGCCCGAGGATCTGGAGCTGCTCCGCCTGCCCAACTTTCTTGCCACACCGCACATCGGCGGCAGCTCCGAAGAGGCGATCCTGGCCATGGGCCGGGCCGCCATCAAGGGATTGGATGAGAACAAAATCCCCACCGCCGACTATCCGCCCGCGGGCTGAGCAGGAGCATATCGATGGCCATTGAAGAACGCAGTTTTCCAGCTACCGAAGCGGCTGCCCGCGCCCTGGCCGGGGAGCTGGCCGCCGCCTTGAGCGAAGCCATATCCGCCCGGGGACGGGCTTTGCTGGCCGTTTCCGGCGGGCGCACCCCTAAACAGGTATTCGAGCGTTTGCGCCAATCAGAGTTGGATTGGAGCCGCGTTACCCTGACCCTGACGGACGAGCGCTGGGTACCCGCCGATCATCCCGAAAGCAACGAGCGGCTGGTACGTGATCATTTACTTCAGGGCGCGGCGAAATCGGCGGCTTTCATTCCCCTGTTTGGCGGGGAGGATTCGCCCGAAGCCGGGCAACCCGCCTGCGAAGCGCGGCTGAAAGCGCTGGCGCTGCCATTCGACGCGGTTTACTTAGGCATGGGCGGCGACGGCCATTTCGCCTCGCTGTTCCCCGGCGATCCGGCAGTAGAGGCTCGCGAGGGCCGCTGCGTCGCGGTTGCGGCGACGGAAACGCGCCTGCCGCGCATGTCTCTTACGGCGCCGGCAATTCTCAACGCCCGAAAAGTTTTTTTACTGTTTTCCGGGGCGGACAAACACGCCGCCTACACCGGGGCGCGAAAAACCGGGTCTTACAGAGATATTCCGCTGCGCCTGATTCTTTCGCAAACCCCAACCCCGGTCTCCGTATTGATGACGCCATAACCGCGATTTAAATTTTTGGGCAGGATTTACAGGGCGTATTGCGTATTTCGTATTACGTGTTACGCAATACGCATTACGCATTAAACAATACGCAATACGATTACTATACAGCCATAAACGAGCAACTAAAGGAGCAACTGATGAGAAAAAACACGATCAAAGAAATCTGGGCTAGCGGCGGGGCGGTGATCAACGGCTGGTGTTCCATCCCCAGCTCCTTTTCCGCCGAGATCATGGCCCACCAGGGGTTCGATTCCATAACCATCGACATGCAGCACGGGCTGGTCTATTACGAAATCGGCGTGACCATGCTGCAAGCCATCTCCACCACCCCGGTCATTCCCCTGGTGCGGGTTCCCTGGAACGAGCCCGGCTTTCTGATGAAAATCCTCGACGCCGGCGCCTACGGGGTAATCTGCCCGATGATCAACACCCCGGAGGACGCGGAGGCGCTGGTGGCCGCCTGCAAGTATCCCCCGCGCGGCTTTCGCAGCTTCGGACCCATCCGGGCAAAGTATTATGGCGGGGGCAGCACCCACGGCGGCGGGGATTACCACCATTTTGCCGATGAGGAAACCCTGGTCATTCCCCAGATCGAAACCCGGGAGGCGATCAAGAATCTCGACGCGATCTTAGAGGTTCCGGGAATCGGAGCGATCTATATCGGGCCTTCGGACCTCTCCATGGCCTTAGGGAAAGAACCGCGCAAGGGGCAGAGCGATCCGGAAGTGGTGGAAGCGCGGCGCACCATTTTAGCAGCCGCCAAACGCCACGGTATTCCGGCCGGCATTCACACCAACTCCACCAAAGTTGCGGTGGAAATGATCAAAGAGGGATTTCAGCTAACCTCGCTGCAGAGCGACGACCGCTTCCTGATGTCAAGAGCGAAGGAAGAGGTGGACGCGGTGCGGAACGGCCTTAAAGAAGCAAACTGAAAGGGGACTTGCCATGACTTTTCCGGATAAAAAATTCGGCGACGCCGGAAGCTACGCCGACGCTTACTTTGCCAAAGTGAAAGAGGCCGCCGCCTCGGTTGACCGGGAAAAGCTGCAACGGGCTGCCGGCATTTTAGCCGGGGTCTATCGCGCCGGTGGGATGGTGTACTCCTGCGGAAACGGGGGGTCGGCGGCGATTGCCAATCACCTGGTCTGCGACCATTGCAAACTGATTCGCACGGATACGCAGCTTAGCTCGCGGATTTATTCGCTGAGCGCCACGGTGGAAATTATCACCGCCATTGGCAATGATCTCTCTTATGATGAGATTTTTGTCTATCAACTGCGCTGCCTGGCCAAACCCGGCGACGCGCTGATCACCATCAGCTCCTCGGGGGATTCCGAAAACATCGTCCGCGCGGTCTCCTGGGCCAGGGAGAACGGAATTCCGGTAATCGCCATGACCGGGTTTTCCGGCGGGCGCTCCGCGGCGCTGGCGGACGTCAACCTGCACGTGAAGGCGGACAATTACGGCGTCATCGAGGACCTTCACCAATCGCTCATGCACCTGCTGGCGCAGTATATCCGCCAGTCGCAGATGGATGAGGCAACCATTCAGCAGCGGAAGTTTTAAGCAACGCAGAGTGATTTGTGAGTGGTCTTTTGAACCCTGCCGGGGCGGAAAACCACTTTTGGCGCTTGAAAGCCAGAGTGTGAAAAGTTATATTCCACCTCGGCAATATTCGAACGGATAGAGATCATGCCCGCTTTCAACCCTATTGCACCCCTGGAAAGCGCCGTGGGCGACGCTATCCTGGAATTGCTCAAGATGGTCGCCCAGGACCACCGCGGCTTCCGGCAACTCTTCCGGGATACCCTGGCCGGCCAGCTTAAAAAATCCGGCAAGAAGAATGCCCGGATCGTCGAGCGCGCCGCCGATTCGCTGCTAAGCGACCCGGAGATTCAACGATGGCTGGAAGGCGAGCAATTGCCCGGCAACCTTTCCCTGGTAGAAGCGCTGGCCGGCAAGCTGCGGCTCGACGCGGGCTTCCTGCGGGAGTTCTTTCTCGCTTTCGAGATCGCAATTGCGAAAAACCCTACCCTGAACCAAATCCTGCAGAACCGCCGCGATGCCAGCCGCAACCAATCCTTAGAGAAGCTTGCCAATAGGGAACAGGAAGAAATCGCTATCGCTCAAAACCGGGAGCAGCAGGCTCTCAGCAACTACCGCGCTAAGCTGCGGCAGCGTTTTTCCACCATCAACCTGTTTGGCGAACAGCGGGAGCGCCCCGGCAGCGAGGCCGCCTCCCTGGAGCGCATGGCCGACATGGCGCGCGGGTTTGTGCCCCTGCACCTTACCCGCTGGCAAGACGATGGGGAAGATCCGGCCGCCGAACCCCTGGAAATTGAGCGCTTATTTTTTAACCAGCAGGAGCGCCGCTTTTTGCTGCGCGGGCTGCCCGGCAGCGGCAAAACCACCCTGCTGCGCTACCTCGCCTATTGCTTTGCCGGGAAGGGGCCGGGCGGGGAAGATGGCGATCTGCCGGTGTACCTGCGCCTGAAACGGCTCAACTTAGAAAAAACCACCCTGGAAGAATTCGTTAGCGAGCAGGTGAATGAAGACTGCGACAGCGCCGGAGATCATGACATACTCTGCCACAAAAACCGTTTCCTGGATCGCGGCATGGTATTGCTGTTCGACGGGCTGGATGAGATCGAACACCCGCAGACCGCCGAAGGGATCGCCGAAGCGCTGCAGGAGCTGGCCGGCAAGCACCCGCGCTGCAAAATTATCATTGCCTCCCGCCCGATCGGTTTGCAGAAGCAAGACTACCCGAAATACCTCCCCTTCGATCTGCTCCCCCTCAGCCCGCCCCTGGTCGAGGCCTACCTGGACCGGTGGTTTGCCGGGCAAACCGAAAAAATCAAGGCCCTCCGCCAAACCCTGGAGAACAAGCCCCGCATCCGGGAATTAGCGGAAAATCCCTTCCTGTTGAGCATGATTTGCTACACCTTTCAGCAGGGCGATCAAAAGCAGGGCGGCGCTACCGCGCTGATCGAGCGCCGCAGCGATCTCTATGAAAACTGCACCCGCTATTTACTGCAGCGCCTCTACGACCCGGAAAACACCCCGGCCCCCAAAGTGGGCCGGGAGAGCGCCCTAAAAATCCTCAAAGACCTCTCCCTGCGCTTCTTCTTATGGCAGGAATCCGATTTTCCGGCGGATCACGTCAATGTGATGGGCCGGCGCATCCTCAGCGCGGAATTGCTCGGCAAAACGGAAACTTTTTTAGACCAGGTGCAGCGCCAAACCGGTATGATCCAGCGCGCCAGCGAGGGGTTCACCTTCGTGCACCGCTCGCTGTGGGAGTATTTTACCGCCCTGGCCCTGCTCGATAAAAACCCGGAATTTGTGATCCGCCAGGCCGCCAACCCCGACTGGGAAGAGGTGGTGCGCCTCTACGCCGGGCTGCTCGCTTCCCCTGAAGCGGTGAAATCGCTGGTCAACGGGCTGTGGAACACCAACCGCCCGCTAACGCTGCGGGTGACCACGGAAGTCTCCGCCCCGGCCAGGGAGCTGCTCCAGCCGCTCATCGAAAGGGAAGAAGGAAACCGCAGCAAGCTGCTGCTGATCGATTCCCTGGCGCAGTCCCTGCCCCTGATTGCCGAACACCAGCGCGCTAAATTAGTGCAGGAAACCCTGGGCATCCTGCTGATCGACTGTGAGGAGCGCGACTGCGAGGTAATTTATTACGCCCAGGAGTTGTTAGAAAAATCGGGCTTGCAGCCCCTGCAGCCCGGCGGATTGATCTATAAACTCTTAGATTTACAACACGCCGCGCAACGCCAGGAGCAACTGTTAGCCGACCCGGCCAACCATTTTCAATGGATCGAGGTAGAGGGCGGCATCTTTTGGATGGGCGACGATGAGCACGATGAGGACGAAAAACCGGCCCGCCGGGTGCGGCTGGAGGGCTTCCGCATGGCTAAACACCCGGTAACCAACCGGCTGCTCTCCGGCTTTCCTTTCGGGGCAAAGTTTGCCGGTTACGGCGGGGAGAGCCATCCGGCCATCGGCAACACCTGGTGGGAAGCCTACTATTTTGCCCTGTGGGTGGACGCCCGCCTGCCGAGCGAGGCGGAATGGGAGTACGCCGCCCGGGGCGGGAAAAAAGCCCGGCGCAGCCGGTACTATTTTGGCGACGATGAACAGGAATTGCCCAACCACGCCTGGTTCGGGGAGAGCGGGCGGCCGCACGCCCACGCCGTGGATGAAGCGAACCCCCGCAGCGGAAAGGAAAACCTAAACCCCCTGGGGCTGGCCAATATGTTAGGCAATGTCTGGGAGTGGTGCCAGGACTGGTATGGCCGCTACCCGGCCCCGCAAAAGGAGAATGAAATCATCGAGAACCCGGTTGGGCCGAAAACCGGGCAATCTAAAGTTCTTCGCGGCGGCAGTTTTGCTAACCCAGCCGAGCTGCTTCGTTGCGCCCGCCGCAACCTCCTTCTACCGGCTTATCGCTACTACGACTACGCTTTTCGGTTGGTGTGCGGTGCGAGTCATTAATTTGTTGATACTCTGGTATTCTGTCCATCGGAAACTCTGAACCGCCCGCGATAGCGGGCGGGGAAAATTTTTTTAAAAATAGGAGTGAAGCCGGGCTGCTTCGTTGCGCCCGCCGCAACAACAATCAACCGGATAATCGCAACAACGACAACGCTTTTCGGTTGGTGTGCGGTGCGAATCACGGTCAACCTACAGGAGCGAGTCTCCCAAAGGGTCGCTCACGATGCCGGCGCTTCACGGAGCGCCGGACGGCAAGTGACCATGACATGGCTTCACTTCCTGTGTTAGCCCCCGTAGGGGCGAAGCACGAACAGAGAAAAGGGCGGGTCTCTTTAGTACGATGCCTGGAACGAGAGACCCGCTTTATTTTTATGGGTTTACCCTATCTTATCACGTGATCTTTGACAATTCTGGGGTTGCCGGCTGATGGGTGTTTGCAGGATTGGTTCCCGAAGTTCCCCTCCGGGGAGGGGACAGGGGTGGGTTCTGCGGTTTCCAGGCTGGCTCAAAGTCGGGGGTTTTCTCAGGGTTGTGCTCCTTGACCCACCCCTTAATCCCCTCCCGGGAGGGGAATTGGAGCCGCCCCTACTTGATACTCGCCAAAATTGTCAAAGACCACGTGATAGTACAGGGTTTACCCGGATAACTCGCCTGTGAGTGGCGTATATACTCGTTAAGGGCGAGAATTACACACCAATCATGTCATTTCCGCGAAAGCGCATAGGCGTAAACCTAAGCGTCTGAAGGCTATCAATCGGGGTTTCGCGAAGCATCCCTTCGGGAAAAACCCCTTCGTTTCGAGTAGATTTCGCATTCCCCGCGATGAACCAGGGGGCTATTCAGATCAATTGCCCCGACATTTATGTCGGGGATAAAGGCGATCCCATCAAAATCGGGGGTTTTTAACCCCCATTCCTGGCCTCCAATCCCTTAGA
>WYBG01000347.1 GCA_011526015.1 Deltaproteobacteria bacterium
ATTTTTGACGCAGATATACGCTGATTTTTATGACAAATCTATGCAAAAATGGTCAAAAATGGATTCGTTTTCAGCGAAAATCATTAGATTCAGCGTCTTTCAGCGTCAACTCTTAATTGGCATTATGAGTTCCCGGTTATCGATTCTTCAAATTTTGACGATATAACAACCAAAAAATATAAAAGCCCGGATTTCTATGCAAGGCAAAGTTGCATTAAAAAAAATTCCCTTAGAAACTGTTTTAAAAGTTTGAATTTATGCCACGAAGCCACAAAAACACCAGGTTTCACTAAGAAATTTATTGTTTCTTGTGATTCCTTCACGTCTTTGGGACTTAGTGGCGACTTATAAAACAGCCTCTTAGAATTCCGCTAAATGAGTAGGTTCGATGAAAAATTTAAGATCGGGTTACAAAATAATTCGCGGGTAGTGGGCAGTTGGCAATTGGCAATTGCCAATTTCGCAATAGCGAATTCTACCTGCCTACTGCTTACTTGCAAAAGGGTCATACCGGCCGCGGGGGCAGCAGTTGTTCGATCAAATAACGGAGCGCCTTCATATCGATGGGTTTGAGGATATAGCCGTCCATTCCCGCGTCCAGGCAGCGCTGCCGGTTTTCCGGGCCATGATCCGCGGTGAGAGCGACGATGGGCACGTGCGCCCCGCTGGCCTGCTCCATCTGGCGAAACGTTCGGGTTGCCTCTACCCCGTCCATTTCCGGCATCTGAACGTCCATTAATACCAGGTCATAGCGCCGGCGCTGCAAGGCTTGCAGGGCTTCCTTCCCGTTGCAAACCACTTCCACCCGGAATCCCTGCTTCTCTAAAAGCCGCCGGGCCACAATCTGGTTGACGATATTATCTTCCGCAATCAACACCTGCAATCCCTTGCCGGAGCCATCCATGCGGTTCTCCCTTTTTTTTCCGTTCCCTGGAAGCGGGCTAAAAACCGCTTTCATCAAATCCATTTGCTATAATATGCTTTATCGGCATCGGAAACGCGATCTTTATCTTTCGGGAAGAGCGGGAAAATGTATTGGATAATTCACCATCTGGTGGTAGATTATCCACCGTCACTCAATAAGAAAGCATATTACGATGATCGAGCGCAATATTTCTAAAAAGTTAATCGCAGCATTGTCCGATCGCCCGGTGGTTTTGTTGAACGGCGCCCGCCAGACCGGCAAAAGCACTCTCGCCCAATGGATTGGGCGGCAGCGATCCCTGTCCTACCTTACCCTGGATGAGGTAACGGTATTGTCTTCCGCCCGGAAAGACCCCGCCGGCTTTATCTCGGAATTGGAAGGCGGGGTTATTTTAGACGAGGTGCAGCGGGCGCCGGAGTTGTTCCTGGCCATAAAAACGGAGGTAGATCGCAACCGCGCTCCCGGCCGGTTTTTGCTGACCGGTTCGGCGAATATCTTCCTGCTCCCGAAAATTTCCGAATACCTGGTGGGAAGGATAGAAATATTAACGTTATGGCCCTTATCGCAGGATGAGTTGCAAAGCCGTCACGCGGTGTTTATCGACGATGCCTTCTCGGAAAAATTCCCCCTGCTTACCGACCCGGAACTGAGCCGAAAATCCATAATCGACCGCCTGGTCGCCGGTGGATACCCGGAAGTGCAATTTCTTTCCCCGGGGGATCGCCGGAAAGCCTGGTTTAGCTCCTACATCACGACTTTATTGCAGCGAGACGTGCGAGAGTTATCCAACATCGAAGGATTGCACGAAATGCCGCGGCTGCTGGCGCTGTTGGCTGCGCAATCCGCCTCCCTGTTAAACATTTCCGAGCTTTCCCGTAACACCGGCGTTACCCAGATGACCCTGAAGAGATATTTGACGCTCTTACAGGCAACTTTCCTGCTCCATCTTGTGCCGGCCTGGTTTAGCAACATCGGCAAACGCTTGATTAAAACGCCTAAGGTGTATTTGAATGATACCGGCTTACTCACCTACTTGACCGGGATGGATAGAGAGCGATTGTCAGAATCCCCGGAAAGGATGGGCAATATTTTAGAAAATTTTGTCGTGGCAGAATTAATGAAACAGGCCACCTGGAGCCAAATCCAGCCGCGAGTACTGTATTACCGCACCGCCGCCGGGCAGGAGGTGGACGTTGTGCTGGAAAATGCCGCCGGGAAAATCGTGGGCATAGAGGTTAAATCTGCGGCAACCGTAACTGCCCAGGACTTTAAGGGGTTGAAAGACCTTTCTACGGCGTTAGGTGAACGGTTTTTGCGGGGATTGGTACTCTACCTGGGGCAAAATACGGTTCCTTTCGGGAATAGACTGTATGCTGTTCCCCTGAGCGCATTGTGGAAACTGGTTGCAGAATAAGAAGCCCTTCACAACAAATTACTGGCCAGCTCCGCCAGCAGGGAGCGCTCTCCCTTTTCTAAAGTGACGTGGGCGTAGAGCGCCTGGCCCTTCATACGGTCGATGAGGTAGGTGAGGCCGTTGGACTGCGCGTCTAAGTAGGGCGTGTCGATCTGGTAAGGATCGCCGGTAAAAACGATTTTGGTGCCCTCCCCGGCGCGGGTGATGATGGTTTTTACCTCGTGGGGGGTCAAATTCTGCGCTTCATCGACGATGAAAAAAATGCGCTCCAGGCTGCGCCCGCGGATATAGGAAAGCGGCGAGATATACAATTTTTCCTGCTCTAACATCTCCCCGATGCGCTTATACTCCGCCTCATTCTCGGCAAACTGGTTTTTGATCACGGCCAGGTTGTCGTAAAGCGGCTGCATGTAGGGATCCAGTTTCTCGCTGAGATCGCCCGGCAAATATCCCAGGTCGCGGTTGGAGAGGGGAACGATGGGGCGGGCTAAGTAGATTTGCTGGAACTGCTTGCGCACCTCCAATGCGGAGGCCAGCGCCAGCAAAGTTTTTCCGGTGCCGGCCTTGCCGGAAAGGGTTACCAATTGCACCTGGGGATTTACCAGGGCGTGGAGGGCAAAAATTTGCTCCGCGTTGCGCGGCTTGATCCCGTAAGCGGCCTGTTTTTCCACCCGCTGAATGATTTTCAAGGAGGGATTATAGTAGGCCAGCACGGATTTCTGGTTCTGTTTCAAGATCAGGTATTCATAAGGAAGCAGATCGGCAATTTCCGCTTCCGCCGGGTCGAAGCCGCCTTCTTTTTCATAGAGTTTGTCGATGAATGCAGCGGGGAAATCGTTGATCACCCGTTTTCCGGGATAGAGCTTCCCGATGTCGCGCACCCGGTCGGTAAAATAGTCCTGCGCGACAATCCCCAGCGATTTCGCCTTCAAGCGCAGGTTGATATCTTTGCTGACCAGAACGGTGGGGGCATTTTTGCCATTCTTACTCAAGTGCAGGGCCACGCTGAGGATGCGGTGATCCGGCTTATCCCCGGAAAACACCTCGCTGACTTGCGGCTCGTGCAGATGATTGGCGATAATGCGCAGCTTGCCTTTGCCGGGGCCCATGCTCACCCCGTTTTTCAACAACTGATCGCCCGCCAGCTCATCCAGGGTGCGAACGAATTCCCGGGCGTTATAGTGAATCTGGTCGTGCCCTTTTTTGAACTGGTCGATCTCTTCCAGCACGGTAATGGGTATGGCGATGTCATTATCTTGAAAGTTGTGGATGCAGCTATAATCGTGGAGAATGACGTTGGTATCCAGTACGAACAGTTTTTTGGCCATGCGCGTCCTTCGGTTAAATCCGCAAATTCCGGGGAAAATATAACCGCAACGGGGCGGGTGTGGGTAATAGTTTTTTATGCCGAGGGCAGGGGGCAGGAGCAGGGGCAGG